>JAITFM010000142.1 GCA_031281335.1 Rickettsiales bacterium
AATTTTTTGCTACTTAAATTCATATCAGCATTAATAAGTACCGGTACGCTACCTTCTACACGAATTTTAGTTCCAAAGTCATATAACTGTACCCTGGATAGTCTTGACCATTAACCTTAATAAGACCAAGCTCTTTATCTTGTTCTGCTAGAAGTTGACGCTCTGTTTTAATTTCTTTTGTCAGAACTTGCTTATCTTCATCAGGCAGTAAATTGTTAGCTTTAGCAACATCAAAGTGCTCAACAAGGAAGCCTTTTTCCTCTACTTTATAGCCAGCAGATTGCATTCCTTTTTCTACAACATCCATAAGCTGATCAATGCTTTTTAACCCAGAAACAAATGCTGTATTGCTGTCAAAATAAGCGTAATTATCACCTACTCTATAAATTGCAACAACATGATTGCTTATAACTAGATGGATAGCAAAATCACCTTTAATTCCAGCTATGTAACTCGATAGATCGCCAAGTGTTTTGTGCACCTTATTACGAATTAAGTTTAAAGGTAGGCTATTCGTAGAAGAATCTAACTGTCTTTCAAATTTATTAAGCAGTTTACTAAAAGCAAAAACCTCTCTTTTTTCCCTTTTAGATACCTGCTTACCCTGCGCTATACGCTCGTAAATTTCAGCGGAAGTCTTTAAATTGCTTAAAAATGATTCGCCGCCCTGTGATAATAAAGCCTGAGATAAGCCACGAGTGATAGCAGTACACTTACCATTAATTTTAACATTCCTTGTTTCAAAAGAAGGCAAGTAGAGACCTTGTTTTACTGACTCAATTGATGCATTTTGTACATTACGTGATACAAATTGTGATAAATGTAAATATGCTTTCTGTTGTCCTTGATATGACTGTATAGAACATTCACTTTCCTGTCCTTGCGATTCTCTTTGGCTTTCTTTACTTATGTTCTCTCTTACTATTTCAATATTACGCTAGTTAATAAAGTACTAGGATGATCAGAACCTAACTTGGCCTTTTGAATATTAAGCACTTCCCGAAAAATCCTTAAAGCCTCACTATAGTTACCTTGTTTGGAAAGCACTACTGCTATATTATGACGAGTACTTAAAGTATCGGGATGGTTGGGAGACCTAAAATGACTTTTTGAATACCAAACGCTTCCTGATAAGCTTGCCAAGCTTTATTGTATTTACCTTCCTCATGAAATGCGTCAGCCATTTTAGTTGTAAGACATGCAACTATTTCGCTGTGTCCTTTTTCTCTAGCAACGTCTAAAGGTGTTCTGCTACACTTCATGGTAACGCTAACACCGTCTACACCACTGCAACCAAGATCAGTCATAACGTCATGCAAAGTAGTTCCAGTAAGTGGTACATTATAATCCTTTGTAGTGCGGATATTAGCCCCTCTATCAAGGCACCTTTTAACCCTACCAAGATTGCCTTGTTCTACAGCATCAAATAGTTCCTGATATTTGTCTCATAAATCCTCCAAAGTTGTTACTAAATTATGTAAATTTCAGTGCCTATACCATAGATGTTTTTTGTATGCAACAACTTTTTTTGAAATTGTGAGTTTGAATTGATGGTAATTTTTATGCCGTCACACTCTGAGTTAGCCAGTGACTACTCTATTTCTGCCACTGTTTTTTGCTTTATATAGATATCTGTCAGCGCGTACTATAAACTTTTTAATGTTATCAAGATCAGATTTTTGCATTTCTGCAATTCCAATGCTCACAGTCACACTATGAGTTGTGTTCTCGCCTGAGAGCACAAAAGGTTCTGTGGCAATAATTTCACGTATTTTCTCTGCAACAGTGTATGCATCTGATATATTGGTATCCGGCATTACAATAACAAATTCCTCACCACCAAACCTAGCTAGCAAATCCGTCACTCTGACATTTTCAGAGATTCTCTTCTGCATTTGCTTTAAAAGTTCATCCCCAGCACTATGCCCGTAATCGTCATTTACTACCTTAAAATAGTCTATATCAAGTATCATAAGAGATAATCTTCTGTCCTTCTCTACAGAATCCTTAACAATGTTTTTCAAGTGCGCATCAAAATATCTTCTGTTATAACAGTTAGTTAGCGGATCCTTTATAGACATTTCTGCATTATTAAACAAGTTCATTCTCAAGGCATCTTGATACCTCTTACGTTTCACTTGTAAATTAACTCTTGCCATTAACTCACTTTCGTCCAGCGGCACTGTTAAGTAATCGTTAGCACCCACGTTAAGCGCTTTTACTAAATTGTTTTTATCATAATCTTCAGAGAGAATCAGAATTGGCGTGTAACGTGTTTCTACTTTACTGCGAAACTCAGAACACAAGCGTAGGCCATCAGTTTGCGAAAATTGCATGTCGGAAATAATCAGGTCGTAGTGATCCTCAATACCAATCTTCGATGCCTCAGTTGGATCATTCAGCACTTTAATTGAACCAAAACGTTGACTCAGTACATTATATATCTGTTCCGCTTGAAAGACATCCTCATCCACAACAAGTATGTTAGCATCAAAAATCTGGTTGGAATAATCCATAATACTGCTTCCTGCTACCCCACCAATCTCAGCGTTAGTTTCTCCTCTCAAACGCAACTCATCTATTACCATCTTCAAGCGCGTGAGGGACTTGATTCTCGCAGACAGAGCAGTTTCATCTATTGGTTTAGTTAGAAAGTCATCTGCACCAGCATTAATGCCCTGTACTCTATCGTGAGTGTCATGCAGCGCAGTCACCATAATTATTGGAATATGGGTTGTTAAGGAATCACTCTTTAGGCTATTACAAACTTCAAAGCCATTTATTTTCGGCATCATGATATCGAGTAATATAATATCTGGCTGCTGCTTTGCTACTAAATCTATAGCTTCTTTACCATCATGAGCTACGATAACTGTATAGTACTCTGCTTTTAGTCGAGCTTCTAAAAGCTTAACATTAGATAGTACATCATCTACTACCAGAATCTTC
>JAITFM010000104.1 GCA_031281335.1 Rickettsiales bacterium
ACTGTCTTATCAACATGACCCTGGACTAGGTGGCCATCGATTCTATCACTCAGTCTCATTGCTTGTTCTAGGTTTATTTTCTTTCCTACTTTCCAATTATTTAGGTTAGTAACCTTCATGGTTTCTTGAGACACTTGAACTGTGAATACATCGTTAATTATGTCAACGACAGTTAAACACACACCAGAGCAGGCTATTGAATCTCCTTTACCTATGAAAGATAAATTTTGTGCCTTGATATGGAAGATTTGATCGGAGTTAGAGCAAGTCTTGGTGTCAATTACAGTTCCAATATCTGTAATAATTCCTTTAAACATACAGTAAAATAAATGATTTTATCACAAAAAATCTTTTAAAATAGCTATCCATTAAGTGGGGGCAAGAGGCTTGTTTTTACCTACCTGCTCAATAGATTCTACCGAATATTTAGAATATATAAAATAAGCCAAACTCAGAACACATAATGTGGCTAGTATTGGTAACCCTATGTTCAATGCCAGCCCAATACTTTCTCTTTTCTCTGGTGGAACTAATCCCTTTAAAATTGACACTTTTCCCAGCGGCAAATGCCACAGGCAGAGCGTTGATATAGAGGATGCTATCAACAATAGACAAAAGTAAGTCTCTTTCGAAGAAAACACGATTTTTAACAGCGGTTTGAAAGCAGTGTTAGTAGCTGGTGGAGTTGTACTTGTTGCTGGTGAAGAGTTTGTGGTTTTGTTTGGTAAAGGATTTCCACTTTCATGAGAAACGTTTTCAGGCTGTGGAAAAGGTTGTTGTATGGGAATACCTGAAACTAATTTGAGTAATTGCTCTTTTTTTCTATATACCTGCCTTTGTAAATATTCTTTACTTAAAAGTGAGTTATTAGAAGGTTGTGGCCTTTCGAGTATCTGTAACACTTCTAATACTTCACCTGGCCCTAATATTTCATGTAGTTGCTTATCTTGGAAATAAACAATATTGAACACTGAGTTGAAAATATTGTGAAATGTTTCTGGATCCTGATTTTTGTATCCATTCATCGCTTCTACAAATATTTTATCGAGTTTTTTTTCCTTGTATCCAGCCTGATTATCTATCATAGCTACTCTGGCATCATTTTGTGCTTGTCTTACGGCTAATTGTTTTTCTTCTTCTGATAGTGCTTTAGCTTGCTTTTTCGATTTCTTTCTTCTATTAGCCTTAAAATAATCTGTGTGCGACCTGGTTTGACCTATATCGGAAAGCTTTACAGTTTTATCTGCTTCTCTTTCGCCTTTTTGTATTACCTCGTTTCGTTTTGTCTCTTTGAGTGGTTGGTCAGTTAAGGCCCTCTGTTTTCGTGACAGCTTTGGTGGCTGTCGAAAGAAGAATTGTACTGTACTAAAAAAGTTGAGTAGGCGAAAAGACCTAAACCAAGCAAAATTGTCGTACATTGCAGCAACAACTACTGGTGCACGTGTAACTTGCTTCCTGCTATTCGTCACATTGTAGCCAAAATAGCCTTCACCTGGTACGATTTGTTTATTTCGCATGTTCTCTTTTGAACTACATTCCGTTCTTTTTCGTTTTTAGTTTTTTCTGCTTGTGGCGTATCCTGACTTTGTTTCTCACCTTTGGTCTCTTCCGCGCATTTTAGCTTCTTATTTAGGAATGACTTAATCTTATGCAAATTACCTAGGTCAATATCTTTAATATTTGCTTGCAGTTTAATTGTAATTCCTTTCAGGAGGATTTGAAGAGGAGCATTACTTATGAATTCTTCTACAGTTTTAAAGTTATTAACTTCGCGATAGCTGTTATATAATTCCTCACTTTCTTTCGATACTTCTATGTTGACTGTGAAATTTTTCTCCTGAAAAAGGCAAGTTTAAAAAAAATCAATTAAAGGTTTTATTTGAAGTGGTCTCATATTAGAGGTGTCTTTACCTGTTGCTGTCAACAGTCTTAGCTTAAACGAGAATTCTTGCACATCGTTTTTAGTGCTTCTCGAGCGAATGGTGCTGATCTCCACCGATTCATTAGAAAATGCTTCACTTACGTCCTTAGACCTCTTCTTAAAGAACCTAGGTAAATCCTCTATTTTATACTTCTTCTCAGTCCCAGTGTCACCATTGTGCATATTCTTATTTATTAATTTCTTAATATAAGATTAGATAAAAAGCATAATTAGTCAATAAATTAAGGTAGGATAATTTCTCAGATTGTTGATGATATTGAAGATTTTACTATAATGAAAGTTTAAGCTAGCGTTTCTGAGATGAATAAAGAGCTATTGAATGAAATACCTTCGCTTGAAGATAAAGCAGTTTCTGAAATTGAGGGTGCTTCTTCTTTGCAAGATTTGGAAAAAGTCAGGCTATCATATTTGGGAAAAAAGGGTGTAATTAAAATTTATTTTGATGGCTTAAAAAAGATAGAAGACGCAAAAAAAAAACGTGATTTGGGCGCAGTTATTAACGTTTTACGCAATAAACTGGACCAGCTTATAACAAACAAGGAAACCATATTAAAAGCCGAAGAAATCAACTTTAAATTACAAAACGAGGCTGTTGATATCACATTGCCCGTTAGGCCAGAAAAAATTGGCAGGATTCATCCATTGAGTAAGGTTATAAGTGAGGTAAAACTCATTTTCGCACATATGGGTTTCAAAGCAGTCGATGGTCCTGACATTGAAGATGAGTTTCATGTGTTTGATGCGCTAAATACCCCAAATCATCATCCTGCACGGGAGGAGCAAGATACCTTCTACTTAAAGAATAAAATAAACGACAAAAGAATGGTGTTGCGCACTCATACCTCATCTGTGCAGATTAGAACTATGGAAAAGGCAAAAACTTTCCCAATTAAAATAGTGGCCGCAGGTAGGGTATACAGAAATGATTTTGATGCAACTCACACTCCTATGTTTCACCAGATAGAGGGGTTATATGTCAATGAGAATATCAATATGGGCCAGTTAAAATTTACCATTCATCGTTTCCTCAATAAGTTTTTTGGAGATAAGGGATTAAAGATACGTTTTCGTAATAGTTTTTTCCCTTTTACTGAGCCTTCTGCAGAAGTGGATATAAGTTATGAGGGTAGTAAATGGATAGAAGTACTTGGATGTGGTATGGTGCATCCAAATGTCTTTCAAAATGTTGGAATAGATCATACTAAATACAATGGCTTTGCGTTTGGTATTGGCATAGAAAGACTTGCAATGCTGAAATATCAAATTGGTGACTTAAGGAACTTTTATGATAACAAGATCAGTTGGCTCAACCACTATGGTTTTCACTTTTCATCTTTAAGATAAGTGACAAATAAAGCTTGCACATTTATTATACTTGCTGCCGGGCATGGCAAGCGGATGAATTCAGGCTTACCCAAAGTCCTGCACAAAATAGGCAATTTCTCTATGTTCGAGCATGTCATTTACAATGCAAAGCAGCTAAGCCCCGAAAATATAGCTGTTGTAGCTGATTTGCCTTTAATTGAGTGGCTACAGTGCTTTGAGGATATACAATTAATTACACAAAAGTCAACGCTTGGAACAGGAGATGCAATTAAAATTGTGATGAGAAGCATGACAGAATTGCCAGATTCGAGCATAGTTGTTGTGCAGTATGGAGACACTCCACTCATAAAAAGCAGCACGATAACTAAAATGGTTAGCTCTTTAGAAGGTAAGGCCCTAGTTTGCCTAGGTTTTAGGGCAAGCAATGAAGAGTACGGTAGGTTAATTATTGAGGATGGTTCCCTAAAAAAAATCGTGGAAGCACAAAATGGTGGGAATAATGATGAGGAATTTCTTGCTAATGCTGGGATAATGGTTGCATATGCCAAGAATTTACGTGAATTGGTGGGGAAAATAGAGTGTAATAAGTTGACACAAGAGTATTATTTAACTGATATAGTCTCCATTGCCGCAAAGAGCAATTTAAATGTTGGTTACGTTATTACTGGTGAAGAAGAAGCAATTGGAATAAATAACAGAAATGACCTTGCAAAAGCTGAGTTTTATTTCCAAGAGAATAAAAGAAGATTTTTTACCAACTCCGGGGTAACGCTTGTTGCTCCAGAGACTGTTTTCTTCTCTCTTGATACACAAATTGGTATGGATTCGATTATTTACCCATACGTTTTTTTCGGCCCTGGGGTAAAAGTAGGATCTAATACTAGGATCGGCCCGTTTGCCAAATGTGAGGACACAACAACTGGTGATGGTGCAATCGTGGGAAACTTTGTCGAAGCAAAAGCAAGCGATATAGGCATGAATACTAAAATAAAGCACTTAAGTTATATAGGAAATACTAAAATAGGGCCGGAAAGTAACATAGGTGCAGGTACTGTTGTGTGTAATTATGATAGAAAAAAGAAACACAAAACAAATATTGGAAGCAATTGCTTTATTGGTGCCAATAGTTCATTGATTGCACCGCTTAATGTCCACGACGACTCTGTAATCGCAGCAGGTAGTGTTATAGTGGAAGATGTACCAAAGGAAAGCCTTGCAATTGCAAGAGAAAGGCAAGTGATTAAGAAAATAAAGTAGTCCTTGGTTGCTGAAAAGTTTAGAAGTGGAATATTCATAAGGAGCTGTAGTTAGACATGTTGCCCACTGGGATCCAGTTTTCCATAGAAACAGTACATTTTAACATAACTTTTATGCTCACCTACTTGATAAAATTTCTGGATGCCAGTGTCTGGGCACTGGCATAACATCCTTCCTGGTGGGGATTAATCTCAAATCACAATGTTCGTATAGCTGCGACCCGAGAGGTACTTTCTCTTATCCATTGTAGATATTGCACGGTACTGTCAACTTGGTCATTGTGATGTACTTCTGGGAACATTAAAATCTCATA
>JAITFM010000009.1 GCA_031281335.1 Rickettsiales bacterium
AAAGTTATGATGAGTAGCTCAATCGAAAAATCAACTGACCTTGAAACAATAAAAATCCGTCCAGTGTCAATTGAAAATATAGTGCCAGAATACTTGAAGGTTTATAGAAAGCATTGAGGAGAAAGTGTATGCTAAAATGAACCCCTTTTACGCTTGCTTGTTAATTTGACAAGATTGACCATCGTTTCATCATAGCAATTTCCATAATAGACCAAAAGAGGTAAAACAAGGCAAAAGAAGCCCTAGTCAGTGTCTATTTTTAGTATTGGCGTTTTTTAAAGTCTTAAACGCTGCAATTTAGTGACTTTTAAACTGCAATAAACCCTTAGCTTAAGTGCTAAGAAACTTACTCAGCAGAAAAAAAGACAAAAGAATCTCGTGGTAGAAGTTGCTCACTCTCTAATCCTGCAAATTGGCGTACTATACTGTCTTAAACGACTTATAAGCACGTTTCAGCTTGTATAGGGAAAAACCTAGAAGTCTAGGTGAAATTAATAAAGATATAAGGTGCACATAGTGCAAAAAATTAAACATAAGACGCCAACCATAATACTCTTGTCGTTTAATCTGCACAGATGAAGATAACTGAATACCTCCAATCTCATGATAATGGAACTGGCGAAGGTTGTCAAGCAATTTTTGGTACACACTGCTCTTAAACCATAGGTTAAAAAGTTAAGATAAAGGTATAAAAACATGAGTTTTGTTTTGACTTTTTGTGCTAATTTTGCAGAATATTGAAATTATCACTTGGATTGAATGCATGACAAAAGAGAATTGGGAGGCGGTAATTGGGCTTGAGGTGCACGCTCAGGTTTCTTCTAAGGCAAAGCTATTTTCTAGCTCATCAACTGAGTTTGGTGCTGAGCATAATACTCAAGTTTCTCTGGTTGACGCGGCAATGCCGGGCACATTGCCAATACTAAATTACTACTCTATAGAGCAGGCAATACGCACCGGTCTCGCGCTTTCTGCAGAAATTAACAAGTGTTCTTACTTCGACCGGAAAAATTATTTTTATCCCGATTTACCGCAAGGTTATCAAATAACTCAGTTCTTTGAGCCGATAGTTAGAAACGGTAGAGTGTTTATCAACAATAATGAAAAAGAAATAAGAATTGCGAGAATTCATCTAGAGCAAGATGCAGGAAAGAGCGTTCATGAAGAGAGCAAAACTTATGTGGATTTAAACCGCGCAGGGGTTGCTTTAATGGAAATTGTTTCGAAACCGGACCTTCGCTCATCTGCAGAAGCTGCAGAATTTATGAAAAAATTGAGGCAGATTTTACGTTACATTGGCTCATGTGATGGCGATATGGAAAAGGGATCACTTCGTTGTGATGCAAATGTTTCTGTGCGCCCAAAAGGCAGCAGCACATTTGGCACTCGTTGTGAAATAAAAAACCTAAATTCAATACGTTATATTACGCAGGCTATAGATTATGAAATACAAAGGCAGATTGAAATTTTGGAAAGTGGAGGAGAAATAAGTCAAGATACTTTATTGTTTGATGTCGCTTTGGGAAAAACAAAAGTGATGCGAAACAAAGAAGACGCAAGCGATTACAGATATTTTCCTGAACCTGATTTGTTGCCTGTTGAAATAAGCCAGGACAAAATCGATCTTATTAAGTCATCTTTGCCTGAGTTGCCAGACCAAAAGAAGCTGCGGTACATTAAAGAGTTAGGCATCAATGAATACGATGCAGAAGTCATCACTTCCGATAAAGCAATTGCTGATTATTTTGAAGAATTGATGAAAAAGCATGATTCAAAGCTCGCCGTTACTTGGCTCACTGTAGAACTTTTTGGTCGTTTGAATAAAGCAGGTATTGATATTGTGAGCTCTCCGATCAAAGCAAATGCCTTGTCCGAGCTCTTGGATTTTATCGTTGATGGGACAATCTCTGCTAAACTTGGCAAGCAAGTTTTTGATATTATGTTTGAAACTGGCAAACCGGCATCTTTAATTATAGAAGAGCAGGATCTAAAGCAAATAACCGATAAAGGTCAAATATCTGAAGTTATCGACAAGATCATCAGTGACAACCAAGATAAAGTTCAAGAATACAAAAGCGGTAAAACAAAATTATACGGATTCTTTGTCGGTGAAGTCATGAAACTTACAAAAGGAAAAGCTAGCCCTGATGTTGTGAATTTGATTTTAAGTGAAAAGTTAAGATTGAATTCCTAAATTTTATCTCACTGGAGGGGCAAAAAACTTTGTCCCCTGACGTTGATATTAATTGTTCATGGAGTTAAAAAAGTCAGCGTTACTCTTTGTTAAAAGCAATTTATCGCGTAAAAACTCCATTGCTTCAACAGATCCCATAGGATTAAGTATCCTACGCAACACCCATATTTTATTCAATATAGCCTTATCAATTAATAGCTCCTCTTTTCTAGTTCCAGATTTTGTAATGTCAATAGCTGGAAATATTCGCTTATCGGCGAGTTTTCTATCAAGTATAACCTCAGCATTACCCGTACCTTTAAACTCTTCAAAAATAACTTCATCCATTTTTGAACCGGTTTCTACAAGAGCAGTAGCAATTATTGTTAAAGAACCACCATTTTCAATGTTGCGGGCTGCTCCGAAAAAACGTTTTGGTCTCTGCAGCGCATTTGAATCTACACCACCAGTTAGAACTTTTCCAGACGAAGGAATGACTGCATTATAAGCACGTGCAAGACGGGTTATAGAGTCGAGCAAAATTACAACATCCTTTTTATGCTCAACCATTCTTTTAGCTTTTTCTATTACTATTTCAGCAAGCTGTACATGGCGGTAAGCAGGCTCATCAAATGTGGAACTCACTACCTCACCCTTTACAGAACGCATCATATCTGTTACTTCTTCAGGTCTTTCATCTATAAGCAATACTATTAATTCTATTTCTGGATGATTTGTAGCTATAGAATGAGCCATTTGCTGGAGCAATATCGTTTTTCCTGTGCGGGGTGGAGCAACTATTAATGCTCTTTGTCCTTTTCCAAGAGGCGCGACTATATCCGCAGCTCGCATACTTATATCTTTTTTATTATTTACACCGCTGTTGTTTTCAAGAACCAACCTTTCTTCAGGGTAAAGAGGAAGCAAGTTGTCAAAGTGGACGTATTTTCTCAGTTCACTTACTTCAGTAGAGTTTATACTTTGAACCTTAGTTAAAGTAAAATACCTTTCCTTATCACTAGGTGGCCTGATTTCTCCACATACCATGTCCCCTGTGCGCAAATTGAACTTTTTTATCTGTCCATTGGAAATATACACATCGTCAGTACTCGGAGCATAATTAGCACTTGCTGAGCGTAAAAAACCGAAACCATCAGGTAATATTTCTACTATTCCGCTTCCTGTAGTAATGCCTCCTTCTTCGCTCACTTTCTTCATTAAGCTGAATATCATCTCCTGTTTCAACATTCTGCCATTACCCTTACCATTAGTTGAAATTTTCCTTTCTTCAGCTAGATCCAATAGTTCTTCTGCTGTTTTTTTTCTCAGTTCACTCAGATCTAGTGTTTTTCTGTTTTCTTTTACACCTTCATTTGTTGTTTGTTTTACCATATCGTTGTCGGAAATTTGCTCACTTGTTTTTGCTGATTCTAATTCAGCTGCAATCTTTTCTTTTGCTAAAACATCGTCATTGATTGTTACCATAGTCCTCCAAAAATTTTAATTGATGCTTACTAACCTAAAACGTGACTACAAAATAATAAATTAGGTTAAACTAATCTTCAGGAAGTATTAAACTCAATTGCTATTAAGCTACATACTTTACCTACCATTATACCAGTAAACACTGACAAGTCAAGTTAATTTAATATTAACAAGATATGAAAATAGATAAACAATTTGAGAGGCTTTAATAATTTTCCTTTATGTTTCTTAACCTTTCTTGTTTCTCTTCTTTCATTTTTGCTTTTTCTATTTCTGTTTCCAAATTTTCTTGACTGCATAGACCGAGCAATACGGGATCTTGAGGTTTTATATTTTGCATATTATAGTGAGACCCATCCCTTACCTGCTCCACTGTACAAATTGTTGTACTAATCAGTTTAGCTATAACGTTGTTGTCCAAAATAGGAAACTTTTTTATTAAATAATAAATTGCGTCAGGTTTATCTCTACGTCTTGCTGGGGAAGCAAGGCCGGAAGTGTTGCCGATTGATTTACTCCTTTTTTTTACATTTTTTGCAATCAAACTTGGGATACGATTTGGATTTTTTTTACAGTTATCAATTTCTTTTTCAGTTATTATTCCAGAAATAATAGGATTAAATCTTTCAACATCTATTTCCTCATCAGCTATATTCTGCACTTCTTCAAGAGCTAACTTACAACATTGCGCTATCTGATTAAAAGTTAAAGCAGTATTGTCTACTAGCCAAGCAGCAATTTGCATGAGAAATTGTTTATTTTTATCATTGCCCTTAGAAAGTTCTGTTGACATCAAAAAGCATCTCCTATTTAAAATATTCGTTGTCGTTATTTAGAGCTAGAATATAAGCCATTAAAATTAAAAAAGCATTAATTTTGTCACTAAATAGATCTCTTGCATTATGGTAGGGAGTTCTTAGGAGAAACACAGGTGAGCATCGCAAAATGCTTGACGCTGGAATCTAATGTCACTTTATAATGGTGTCTCCAAGTAGCCTTTTTTGTCATCTCAGCACCCTCTTCTTGCCATCCAAGTAGCCCTTTCTCCCATCATCCCAGCGTCCCTTTCTTGTCATTCCAGTGTGTGACACTGAGATCCAGGATACTACTTTAGTAATAAATATTTAAGAAACTTACTAAATGGAGAAAAAAGCAAAAGAAGCTCTGGTCAATGTCTATTTTAATAACTTGGCGTTAATGTCCTATACGCTTGACAAGTAGCTGACCTTGGGGTTGTAAATACCCATAATTTATGATATAGGGAAATATCGAAACTTGTCAAGCAATTTTTTTGTGAAGAAAATGGGATTGGTTAAAATTTTAACTAATTTTAAAAAAAGACAAAAGGAACCCCGCAACGTGA
>JAITFM010000082.1 GCA_031281335.1 Rickettsiales bacterium
TTAAGTTCTGCACAGCTAGCTTAATGTGCAATATGTAGAGCATTAGTAGCGTCCAACTGGGGTAGAGCATCTACTTACATATCCAAGATCTTCTACACGTGAAATTTCATCCAGCGGTGGTTTTGGTTTCGGAAACTGCTTGCTAGCAGACGTATTTTACCTGTTCCTTTAAGTTCTGATAAAAGCTCACTACTCAGACCCTTAGTTGTTATTTCCAGTGAGTTAGCTGCTTTTTGCACTACATTTCCTTGTAATAAAATTTGTTCCTGTATGCTTAGCGTTTCCTCTAGCTTGTTAATACTTTCACTGTGCTTCTTTTCCACTTTTAGAAATCGATCAAAAAGAACTCTATCAATATTAGAATTTTCAGATGAGTGCTTTTCGTTTTGTTTATGTAAATCAACACTTTCACTTGTCATATTGAGGCATGACTTTAGATACTCTATTTCTTTTGTTATTTTTTTTATAACTCTTCATTTTTATCTCCCCCTTTCTCTTCCAACTTATCATATAGTTCTTCTTCTGATTCTAACTGTATCTTTAACTGACCTATTTCCCCATTTAACCTTTCAATCTTGCTTTCTAAACCTTACTTCTCTTTCGTCAATTCATTTAATCGGTCCTTTGACTCCCCTACCTTTTTATTTGCAACTTCTCCAGCTTCTTTTTCTAAAGATATTTTATTTTCCAACCTTCGCTCTTTTTCAGCAAATTTACTTCTCTCAATCTCCATTCTCTTATTACTACTAATTGCTCTACACGAAAGTGCAATCACCAAAACAGACAACGTAGCCAAAGCAAAAATTAGAGGGAAAGGTACTTGAGAAGTTACAGCAAGCACTAAGGATGAAATTAACGTAAGAGTAGCCAAAGAACTGGCTACAAGATAAGGCACATTGGCTTTTTTAAACAAGTTACTCATTATTTTTCCCATAAAAAGGCAATAATGGTTGTGTATTCTTGTTAAAATTCCCTTACCTGCGGGAGAAAATGCTTATTATAACTCTGCACCTATAGTAAATTTTCCATTTTCAGTTGTAAATCCTGTTATATCCTCACTCCACTGTATTACTTCAGCATTGCAAACCGTTTGCAAATCATCCTGCGTGGATTGATTCAACCTATCCTCTCGTATGTTCGCTTTTATCGTCAATTTTTTTATCAAATGCTTAACTGACACATTATTATCTGCCTTTATTTTTCTCACGAGGTTCAATATCTGCACAGAATTATCTCCCATTTCCTCAGAATGCTTGTCATAGATAAGTTCTTCTTTACTTAGCCAATTGCTTTGATTATGAACAGAATTATAGCTATACAACTGGTGGTATATCTCTTCCGTAATGTACGGCAAAAAAGGTGCAAATAACCGCAAAATAACGTTTAATACATATGCCAAACTTTGTTTAGCACTCAAGTTTGCTTCACTGTTTATCCCATCCCCATACGCACGTTTTTTCACCAGCTCTAAGTAGTTATCACAAAAATCCTTCCAGAAAAACTCCTCTATTGCCCCCAAAGCTTCGCAGTATTCAAATTGTAACAGGTTGTTCGTTGCTCTATCTATCACTTTGTATAGCTTAGATAATATCCATTTATCCATCGTCTCACTGATGGAATTTATGCTTATTGTTTGGTGCTTTTCCATGAACATGGAAATAAACTTGCTGGCATTCCAAAGCTTTGTAACGAGGCGCTTGCCAATTCTGAATATATTTTCAGAGTAAACTGTATCAACTCCAAGCCTTGAGTTTGCTGCCCAGTAGCGCACTACATCAGCACCATAAGTCTCAAGTATTACATGAGGAGTAATGATATTACCTTTTGATTTACTCATCTTTTTTTTATCATCAGCTAAACACCAACCACTGATCATGATATTTTTCCACGGCAGGGAGTTTGCATGATAATGTGCCTTCAAAATTGTATAAAAAGCCCAAGTTCTTATTATCTCATGGCTTTGGCTACGCAGATCTGCAGGAAATATCTTGTCATAGCGATGATTCGGTAAGTGAAGCTCATTGTTTACTGCCAGTGCACTTAGCTGAGGAGTGATCGCACTTGTGGCCCAAGTGTCCATCACATCTTGATCTGGAATAACTTCTTCCTTACTATACCCTATCGGCAAATCCTTGAGTGGATCTATAGGCAGATCCTTCACTTCAGCTAGAATGATTTTACCTTCTTCTCCTTTACGTTTTGAATACCACACTGGAAACGGCACACCAAAATAGCGCTGCCTTGAGATGCACCAGTCCCAATTTAGTCCTTCTATCCACACCTCCATGCGTTTACGCATAGTAGCTGGATGCCAATTGCATTCTCTCACTTTATCTAACACTTTAGCTTTTTGATCTAAGGTCTTGATGAACCACTGATAAGTAGGCAATATTTCAAGTGGTGCACCAGATCTTTCTGCACACTTAACAGAATGAGAAATGCTAGTGCTCTCTATCAAAAGTCCTTTTTCACTCAGAATTTCAATTATTCTCCTTCTTGCTTCTTTAACTTTTAGTCCATTTAGTACACTACTTGTCATCCCAGTGCCTTGACACTGGGATCTATTGTTATCACACACTGAATCTAGACTTATCCTCCCATCCTGATCGATGATAATCTTCATCGGCAAGTTATGCTTCTGCTGCCAGTATATGTCGAGCTCATCACCGAATGTGCAGCACATAACCAGTCCGGTACCTTTATCTATTTTAACCTTATCATCAGCTATTATTGGAACTTTTGCCCCTGTTATTGCTACTGTAGCTGTTTTTCCAATCAAATGAGTGTAGCGCGCATCCTCTGGGTGGCAAAAAACTGCAACGCACGCTGGAAGCAGCTCAGGTCGCGTGGTTGCAATTTTGATCTGCTCATTTTCTTCAGTGGAAAAAACTATCGTGTTTAAGGATGACTCAAAGACTTTATCCTCTATTTCTGCTTGCGCAATTGCGGTTTTGTCAACCGGGTCCCAAAGGATAGGTTGCATCTTCCTGTATGCATACCCCTTGTTATATAGATCAATGAATGATATTTGAGAAAGCGTCACAGTTTCCTTGCTGATCGTGTGATACTCCAAACTCCAGTCATAACTAATGCCAACTGACTTAAACAATTCCTTAAATTCCTGTTTTGATTTTTCAATAACCTCATGGCACATTTCTATAAATTTCTCTCTGCCAACTTCCTTTGCACGGGTTTTATAGGTTTGTTCGACCAATCTTTCGGTAGGAAGCCCGTTATCATCAAATCCAATTGGATAAAACACATCTTTCCCCAGCATGCGCTGAAATCTTGCAATGAAGTCTGTATTGCAATAGCTGAATATATGGCCAATATGCAATTTCCCCGATATCGTCGGTGGAGGTGTGTCTATAGTGAAAGTGTTATCCTTTTCACCATTCCATTTATAAATTTTGCTGTTTTCCCACAATATGTTGTACTTGGCTTCAATTTCCTTAAAGCTGTATTTTTCTTCTAACATAAATATTTTCCAATTTCAATCTTTAAACTAGCACAATTAAGTAAATACGGCAATTTCAATGTGTTTTTATGCATGACAAATATTACTTGACCTTAGACTTTAAAGTTATTATGCTTAGTATTATTTATTAATATTGAGGTTTATTATGCCTAGTGAAACAGAACAACTAAAGGTCACCGTATCGCTTACTAATGAAGATAGGATAGTGATCGTTACAGATAATTATGCAGATTTTCAAAATTATACAACAAATGGCCAAAAGGATAAAAGCACTACGTTTTGTATGCTGGATGGTAAGTTACTACGTATTCAGGTAAACAACGTTTCTCATCAGAAAGACAACACTAATCAGTTAGAGATAAAATCAATTAGCACCACCAATGGTGATGCTTGTTGGAATGAAGAAAAAGGAGTAAAAGAACTGTTTGGGTTCCAGAAAGTAGGAGAGAAGAAGAAAATAGAAATATTTAAGAGCCTTGGGTCCAGGGTTGAGAAGCTAGCAGGTGAAAAAGGAGAACTACAAACTCAATTGACTCAAGCTGAGCAGGAAAAACAAAAATTAGAAGCTGACAAGAAGGAAACTGAGGAGAAACAGCAACAATTAATAGAACAGTTAAACGCGCTACAAGAGAAAGAGGAGGACACTGCAAAATTAAAAGAACATCTGAATGAATTAAAAGTACAAATAAACTCTCTTCAAGAGCAATTAGATAAAATATCGGAAACTAAAAAGAAAGAATTAGAAGACGCAAAGCAGGAGGCTGAGGAAGAAAAAACAAACTTACAAACTCAATTGAATGAAGCTCTGCAGAAATTGAAAGAAGCCGAACAATTAAAGAGTGATTTTATTGCACACCTAAAGAAAGAAGGTGAAGAATCAAGACGTCAAGTACAAGAACTAGTTGGTGAGCTACAGGAGAAAAATGAAGAGCTAGAAACTGCAGTACAAGAACTACTTCAGGGGTTAGATAGGATAAATGAATCTTTAGAAACTGAAGAATTAAATGCCGAAGTAATAGAAGAACTAGACAGGTTATATAAGGAAAAGGAAAAAATAATAGCCAAGCTTATTATAGAATCACTGAACAAAAATGCGCCACCTAGAGAGTTAGAAGGAAAAGATAAGCAAATAAAAGAACTAAGTGAGCAAGTTCAAAAGTTGCAGCAGGAAAAAGAAGAATTTGAAACTAACAATCTTAGTATTGCGAACTTACAGCAACAGTTAAAAACTAAAGGTGAGGAAATAGCACAACTAAATGCTGAAGTTGAGAAGTTAAAGAAAGACTTGGCAGCT
>JAITFM010000119.1 GCA_031281335.1 Rickettsiales bacterium
AAGTGGTTAAATGGGAAAGAGTATTGGAGTTTCGACTCTTCAGAGTCAGATCAAGATGAAAAGAAAATTAAAAAGATCATCAACTTTGTAAAACAACAAGGAAAAAATATAGACTGTAGCGGGCTCTCAGACAACCAGGTGAGCAAAGTAGATACATATATTCTCAATCTAGCGTGTGGATATATATGCAAGTTTTATAATTCTAACACCAACACTAAAAAAGATTGCGTGTATGTTGAATATAATACTACAGAACACGAATTGTTTAATTCTATTACTAGCGCTTTAAATAGTTCTGGTGGCAAATTCGCAGATGCTGAGATTATTGGTGATGTTTTAAAGAATGCAAAAGTCAAAACTGATGTTCCACACTTAAGAGTTAATATGGAGGGTGAAAAAAGTTTTGAATATTCGCAAGATAGTGGCACATACACTAATTATGACCACGAGATAAAAGAAGATCATCCAGTGCCGAAATTAACTTTTGGTTTGGGTGATAGAAATGGCAAGGGCGGCTACAACATAAGAGTAACAAGAATACCTAGTCCGAAAGATGACTTGTACATACGTGTTTCTGACACATTCCCTGAACATGGCCCTGACGAAACCCAGGGAGATATACCTGTTGATATTAACAGAGTTCATGATATTGAGTACATGGAAGGCTTAAAAGACAAGCTAAAAAACAAAAGCGGCACCATATATTACGGGGTAAGAGACCATGGCTGCGATTATAAGGAAAACGAAGGTCAGTTTAGCATTAACCTAACGACCAAAGAACCACCTACAAGAACTTTTAGTGTGATATATAATTTTTTTGATAAAGAAGTAAAAACTGCATTTTTCGGTTCTAGCTACAAAAATCCAGATGCGGTCCGCTCTGAGTCTAGCCCTGCAAAGTCTCTTTATCAAAGTTTTGTAGCATCAAATAAAACGAAGACCATTCGATCCACGATAGTATCGTTGTTAATATTGTATATAGTATTGTATACTCTTTATTATTTTTTTGGCTTGACTCATGTTTCTATATATGAGTTTTTAATTATATGTGTAAAGATAGGAGTCATTACCCAACTGTTGCGGGATAATAGCTGGGACTTTTTTTATAACAATGCTTTTTCTATCTTTATCAACACTCCAAGACAGTTAATAGAAATAGCAAATTTTAGAGGCACGACATCAAACGTTTTTGAATTTCTCGATTTGCCGTTGAATAGATTTTTGTCAGCACATTCAGTGTTATTAATAATATCTCTTATATTCTCTGGCCCTCTAGGCATTGTATCTTTTTGCTTAGTGACTTGGGGCTTAATAATAGTGGTATTATCTATTTTCAATGCCTTGTTTTCTTTTATTACATCTATAGCAATAATTGCGTTATTGCTTTCTTTAACACCTATCTTTATTATTTGCCTTCTGTTTACATACACTAGACAGATGTTTCACAATTGGGTCAAAAACTTGGCAAGATTTGCGATTCATCCAGTGGTGCTTTTAATTTTTATATCGCTGATAAGCCAAACTATGGATTATATTGTGTATTCAGTGTTTAATTTCGAGGTCTGCACTACATGTATACTCAATATTGACCTAAAGATTTTTAAAATTTGCATCTTCTATGGATATGCTTCCAAGTATACACCTAATATCGCCGCTATGATGGCTTTTGTTATCTTGGGTCATGCTATGAAAGCTTTAATCGAAGCTTCTTCGAGAATATCTGACTCGTTGTTTGGTGTTTATGTGCAAGAAGGAAAAGAACCTGGGAAACAATATCAACAGAGTTTAATGGGACTAGTAGGATTAGATGAGGAAAGCGTTCACAGAAGAGCAAGAAGCGGAGGAGGTGCTCAACTGTCAAGCAAAGGACCTCAGATACCACAAAGGGCTCAAGCACCTAGGATAGGACCAGGAGGATCAGGAAGCGCATCATGATAAATAGAAGATCACTATTATTGATACTGTACCTTGCAATCACTGGCTGTAACATGGATTGTGTCGAGCCTGGACTGCAAAGCAGAAATACTAGTGTTAACGTGAATGTTCCAGTTCGTAAAGCTGATGAAGGAGTTAAAATTCATTGGGTTGATTCCGGTCAAGTAATTAGTAAGGGTGAAAGAATCAAATTTACCCTTGGTGGATCAGTAAATTTTTGCCCCCATAAAGAAGACAAGAATCCAAGAAAGGTGCTTGTCCCTGCTGTATTTTGTGCTGATGGTTCAATACCAAATTATAGTAAAGCTGCAAATATTAACGATGTGCCTAATAATTACGGCGTTGACGAAAAAGGCGTAAGTGGAAACGAACTGTGTGGTGGTAGAGGATTTGGTAGCAATAGACGTTATGTAGACACTGGAATTAAAGTGAATCCTGGTGATAAGTTAAGCTTTAGCTTGGTTCCCAGGGAGATAACAATTGATTATGACAACCCAGGAGAAAAAATCAGCTTTGATGACAATTGTTATAGAACTGAAAAAGAAGATGACAAAGACAGAGTTACAATAAAAGAAATGCTCAATGGAGGAACGTTCTTTTGTGGAAGCAATGGCAAAAGAACTGCAGTAAAATTTCCTAATCTCAATAAAGAGGACATAGAAAAAAGAAAAGTGTTAGTTGGTAACGGCTACACTCCATATGATAATAAAGTGCATTTTAATAAAAATTTCATTAAGGACAACGAACCATGGGTAAATGGTGCGCTGTTAGATTTGCGACGAGCAAGAGTAGGATTGAATGAATTATGTGACGGAAAAAACTGCGAGTTTAACAAGGTAAAAGGGTATAGCTCTACTAAAATAGGGTTGGAACAACTATGCGACGGAAAAAACTGTAATCTTAACGAGATAAAAAAGTACAGCTCTTATGAGCTTAATTGTTACTACCAAAATATATGTTACACCAAAGAAGGTATATTCAATGCTGGTTTGCGTAAAAAAGGAAACCGGAACTGTGTCTCCTCTATAAGATACAAAAAGTATGATGATAAAAACGGCCAATGCGACATGTATTCTCACCTTAAAGGGGTTGAAGGTAAGCTCAAGGAGATTAAAGAAAATAAAGGTAGCACTGGTTTCACATCAACCGGCGAAGAAGACATCGAAAATATCTTCTGGGCTGAAGCTCTTGTTGCAAAAATTGGTGGTTCTGACAACAAAAACGGTGGTGCTAATGGTGCTCAATGTCTTCCAAAAGAAAAGGGTGCAGGTGAAAATGGTAATCAAGAGTATAAGTGTTCAAAAACCAGTAACGATTTTGAAGATTTTTCTTTAAGGTTGAATTATAATTATGAAGTAAACAGAGGTGTACCGCCTGGTAGTAATGTAATGCTCGCCATTGCAGACTATGGTTTCTATGTAGCTGATAGGGGTGGGTACCATGTTGAAGTAACTAAGTCATGTGAATACACTTGCGGTGAAAAATTGCATATGTATTTAGGTAATGAGCCACCTAAAGATTTGAGTGGCGTGGGAACTAATGATTTCAAAGGAGTGAGAAAAAAAGTAGACGAGGAAGATAAGTGTATCACAGAAGATGTAATAAGCGGAGAACATTTTCAG
>JAITFM010000010.1 GCA_031281335.1 Rickettsiales bacterium
TAATTTGCGTAACAGACGGTGTCATCCCAGTGCTCCGACACTGGGATCCAGCCTTTCCATAATCATCAAAAACGTTGTATTTTAACATAAAACAGCTACTTTTATACTCACCAACTTAATAAAATTCCTGGATGCCAGTGTCAAGCACTGGCATGACACCCTAATGGTAGGCTCAAATCACAATGTTCGTACAGTTGTATGCTTGACACTGGGATGATACCCTCGTGATAGGCTCAAATCACAACGTTCGTATAGTTGTGTGTCAGCTACTTACATGACACCACTTTTGCTTCAATATTTACCACGCTCTGAATAGGTACTTTTTATTAGTATTGTCTTTTTTGTAAAAACATTCCTAACTTTCTTTTCACTTTTCCTGGGTCAATTAGCTTTTTCTTAAGTGTTACGCGCTAGAACCCAAGTGTCTTTAAATCTTAGCTATGGAAAATAATGAAGTACATCTTTAATTTTGCCTGCAGTCAGGATAAACAATTAAAGCGTTATGGTTCTTTCCCTAATAACATAAACAAAATAAAACTTTTAAGCGAAGATGGAGGTAAAGAAATAAATTTTTGTGGCCCTTACTTTGGCTCGTATTGTACTTTTGAACCAAAAGAGGAAAATGCAAAGCCGTATTTTAAGCTTTTCACACATTGGGCAGCAGATGATTGTAGCTGGGAAGAAGAAGGGATTTATATGCCTAATTCTGTCGAACTTGATAAAGTTAAAGTAGAAGTAACCTTTAATCACCACTGCGAGTACCAGGTTGTCTTATCTGGCAAGGGTATTTCCCGGTTGACTTTACCTAAGTCGGCATTGTTCAGTAGAGACCTTAATTTGAGGAAATACTATAATAAAGAAATTAAATTAGAAAAAGGAGAAAAGTTTTATGATGATAATACGAGTGAAGATGTATCTGCAAGAGCAAAGTATTATATACCTAGAATCATGTATGGTGAGGAAGAGATTTGTGAATTAGTAGGCATTAGTGTTCCAGTTTGTATGGGTAATGGTAGTAAGATTGCTGCGGTCACTCCTATACGCAGTGGAATATCTAGCAAATCTCATAAAATTGAAAATTTCAATGATTATAGATTAGTTATTGAAAAGGATAAGGGAAGTGAACTTTTAGTCTATCTTGCTAATAGCTTGGAAGAACCTGTTGACTTAAATAACGAAGTTATAGCTATGACAGAAATCTACAAGCAACCTTTGAATGTATCTTTAAGATCAGCACTGCTTGAAAATTCAAATATAAGAGAAGTTCTGCCTGAGTTGGAGATTGATGATAACGTAAATTTAGATACAAGGCAATTAAAATGTTGGATTAATAAAACAAGTACTATTCAAAAAATTGCAAGTGAATTAGTTACTGAGAAAAAAGACGAATTGGGGAGAGCGGTACTTAACGCAACTGATAGTGATGATCAGAATCTCGCTACTCAAGTTGCTGGTAAAGTTAGGCTTCAGAATTTTGTAAATGTTGATGCGGAAAATCTTACTGAAGAAATAGCAAACAAACTTACTAAGGAAGAAATGAAAGAAATTGTAAGAGAGACTGTAAATACAATAACAAGTGAGGCTAGGCAACAACATAATCCAGATCCTGAAGCCTTTAAGAAATATGAAAGGTTTGCGGAGAGACTTGCTGAATTACTTATTAGTAAAAGCGAAATAACTAAAGAGCAAGCTAATGATCTTGTCAAAAGCAAAGTAAGCCAGTGGGGACTTGCAAAGTATCTGCTGCTACGTAGCGGCTTAAAGGATCGTGATAAAGCGTTGGAAGTAACAAAGGAAAGAGTAGATAGAGAAAAATTGACTAGGTCGTTATTCGAGAATGCTGGGTTAGAAAATGACCCAAATAAAGCAAGAACGATGGTTGAAAACATTAATGTTGAAAATGTTATTGATCAGCTTTTTAGAACTAAATCAGCTGAGTTAGGACAAGCAGTTCTGGAAGCAAGGGATGATAAAGGTAAAGAAGTCTTAGTAAATAATCCTATTTTACAGGAGGGAGTAGCAGAAAAGTTAAGAGAAAATCCCGGAAAGACAAAGGGTCCAGAAGGTAAACCTGGTAAAGATGGCGAACAAGGTCCTCAGGGACCTAAAGGTGAAGATGACAGACCTGGTAAAGATGGTGAGCAAGGTCCCCAGGGAAAAGAAGGTTTACAAGGATTGCAGGGAGATTCTGGTAGAGACGGAGAAAATCCGTTAGCTGAGGATGTGGCTGCTCAATTACTCACTGGTGCGAATAAAAATACATTGATACTGAGGTTGCAAGTAACGAAGATTTACAAGAAGCTATAGCAGGTAGTCAGGTTCTAAGAGCAACAATAGACAGCTTAACAAAAGCAAACAATGCACAGCAGAACTTTACTTTGCAAAAAGGAGAAAGATTACTGGACGATGTCTATGAAGCAAGTATTGTTTCAAATAACAAGACCATGGCTACCTTACCAAAAATAGGTTACTACATGCTTAATGATCAATTGATCATGCATAATCATGTTACGAAAGAGAAGGTAATCATTCCCGAGGATTTCCACTTTTTAAAAGTTGTTAAATTTGGCAGTGGTTTTAGCGGTGGTGATTATAAATTGACCTTTTGTAATGTACTTGGTAATGAGTTTTTTGAGTATAAAAAATATGACCCGCAGTATTCAAATGTTTCGGATGAATATAAGTTCATAAGTTTAAATTGTGTGAAAAAGGAATATAACCCCAATCTCAGCGAGTTATTTAGCCATCGGCCATCGTTTTTCATTACAGAAGGACCTGCTGAGCCAGATTCAGATAAATATTCAGCTGCTGTGTTCGAATTAACGCATAATGAAAAAGGCAAAAAAATGGCTACATTAATCGATGAATTTGGCTATTTTGATCAAAATGGCGTATTTATGCATTGCAATTACCATGAAGAAACGAAATGCCGCTCTTATACTTCCGCTGAAATTGATAAAGAATATCAGGTAACAGATGCAGACAGTGAGTTTTACCTAACAGAGCACGACAACGTAATTATTCACACTATTCCAGAGTTAATTTAACCATTCCCATATAGCTGATCAAGGAAAGGCTTTTCCACATCATACCGCCTCGGTCTCAGCCGCTAACGCGTAGCGGAATGACGTTAGCTATAAGTATTAAGAAATTTACTAAATAAAAAAAAAGCAAAAGAAGCCCTGACCATTATCTATTTCAGTATTGGCGTTTTTTAAAGTCCTAAACGCTGCAATTTAGCGACTTTTAAACTGCAACAGACCCTTAGCTTAAGTGCTAAGAAACTTACTAGGCAGAAAAAAAGACAAAAGAATCCCGTGGTAGATTGTTCTCACTCTCTAATCCTGCAAATTGACGTACTATACTGTCTTAAACGACTTATAAGCGCGTTTCAGCTTGTATAAGGAAAAACCTAGAAGTCTAGGTGAAATTAATAAAGATATGAGGTGCACATAGTGCAAAAAATTAAACATAAGACGCCAACCATAATACTCTTGTCGTTTAATCTGCACAGATGAAGATAACTGAATACCTCCAACCCTATGATAATGGAACTGGTGAAGGTTGTCAAGTAGTTTTTTTGTTTTTATTGAATCCAATGCGCTGCTAAAAACTATGCAAAAAGTCTGGTGACAGCCCAAATCAAGGAGTTCAAAACCTTTACTTCATAATCTCTTTAATATATTCTATTAATAATTTTATAAAATATATTATGATTGCAAATATAAATACCGTTGCACTTTAGGGAATTAATATAGTGAGTGTTAATGTCCAAATTCACATGGCAAATGGTGTTCCTGCCTTTAATATCGTTGGGTTGCCAGATAAAACTGTTGCAGAATCCAGAGAACGTATCAGAGCAGCACTAAACTCAATTAACCTACTGCTCCCTCC
>JAITFM010000121.1 GCA_031281335.1 Rickettsiales bacterium
TAAAGACATGCAGTGTCCATGCTGCAAAAATTAAACATAACACGCCTTGTTTTATACTGTGCTTTTATCACTTAATATAAGATTAAAGATAAATTTTAGGCCTAAACCACCCACAACTCTATTGTAAGGGGACTGACGAAGGTTGTCAAGTAGTTTTTTTCGTTTCTGTTGAATCCAATACGCTGTCAAGAACTGGTTTGATGTGATTATGCTAGAAATCTAATAACAAAATTTCTAGCTTTTTTGTTGTGTAGAGTTTATCATTTTGATTTAACTTTGGTGAAATTATGTCAGACCTTGCAGAAAGAATGTCCCTAATAAAGCCATCACCTACGATTGCCGTAACCGACAAGGCAAATAGGTTAAAAGGCGAGGGGAAAAACATCTGCGTTTTAGCTGCAGGAGAGCCAGACTTTGATACTCCAGACCATGTAAAAAAAGCAGCTATTCAAGCAATAAACGAAGGTAAAACTAAGTACACTGCTGTTGATGGAACACGTGAACTTAAAGAAGCAATAATCAATAAGTTAAAAAGGGATAACAATCTCGAATATACATTTAATCAAATTTGCGTTGGTACCGGCGCTAAACAGGTACTGTTTAACTTATTTATGGCAACGATTAACCCTGGAGATGAAGCTATAGTCCCAGCCCCTTATTGGGTCTCATATGTTGATATGGTAAGTCTTTTTGGTGGTCTGCCGGTTGTGGTAAAGTGCAAGCAAAACTTCAAGCTAACGCCAGAATTGTTAAAAAGCAAAATAACTAAGAAGACCAAGTGGTTAGTCCTTAACTCACCGAATAATCCAGCAGGAATTGTGTATACATATGATGAACTGAGAGACATAGCACAAGTATTACTTGAATATCCCCACGTGAACGTTGTTACAGACGATATTTATGAACATATAGTATACGATGAGAGGTTTTTTACTATTGCCCAGGTTGAACCGAGGCTTCACGATAGGGTCTTTGTGGTCAATGGGGTATCAAAAGCTTATGCGATGACAGGCTGGAGAATAGGTTATATTGCAGGTAAAAGTGATGTAATAAAAGCTATTTCTGCGCTGCAGTCTCAGAGCACTTCTAACCCAAATTCGATAGCACAAGCAGCAGCGGTTGAAGCTTTAAGCGGCGATCATAGTTTTTTGAAGGAAAGAACGAAAATTTTCAAGAATCGTAGAGATTTTGTGGTAGAGAAGCTAAGTTCTACTCCAGGACTATCAACATCTACTCCGCAAGGTGCGTTTTATTTGTTCGTCTCGTGCGAAGGCTTGTTAGGTAAGAGCACAAAAGATGGTAAAGTAATAAATAATGACCTTGATTTCACTGAATACTTGCTGGAGGATCATTTAGTTGCCGTAGTTCCAGGAGTTGCGTTTGGCCTTGAAAATTTTGTCAGAATTTCTTATGCGACCTCTCAGGAACAACTAGAAATTGGATGCAACAGTATTATTAAAGCATGCAAAACACTAAGTTGATTTTCTGCATTCTCATGTGTAATGTTTTCATATGTAAGTAGAAAGGAACTAATTTATGGCCTAGGTTATATTTATTGTTGGCTGGCTTACTTGAAGTTGTGCGGACAACGGCGCTAAAGTATAGTGATGGTTATGCCTGTGGTAATTATTTTAGTTTGTGCTCCTGTAAGCCTTTACTGGCTGTCAGTAGCAATGAAGTCTATTCCCCTTGGCACATCCTACGCAGTTTGGACTGGTATAGGTTCTATAGGCGCAGCGGTGATAGGAGTAATGTTTTTTAATGATCCAGTGAATTTTGGGCGTTTATTTTCTATTGTTTTGGTAGTGCTGGGTATTATAGGCTTAAAAGTGTTTACCAAATAAGCAGCTAAAGGCTAGGTGTGAGAACATATATGCCGGAAATTGAGGTAAGTAGACGCTCATAGATTGTTTATTTTACCAAGTCGAGAATATTTACTGGAGTCACCTCAGATTCCTTTATTTGCGAAGAAGGGTGTCCTACTGATTGGGCAAGTATATTTCTGATGTTTAACTTATTTTCTTCATTTTGCTGGATTAAATTAATATCATTTATTTTTTTCACCAAACCTTCTCCTTTCTCCAGAATCTTTAAATCACTTTCGTTGATATTATGTTTGCTAAATCCCTCAGCAATTTCCTTTTTCGTTTGGTGGGTATCCAAAAATGTCGACACTTGCTGCTTAGCAATAGCGTGAAGTAGTTTTTTATTGAATGTTAACTTTCCATATACTCTCTCTAGACTAATGTCCAAATGTTTTGCTTTGCTTACAGCTAGTTTTATGGTCTCTTCTACTTTGCTTAAAAGCTCCCTATACAGTTTGTCATATCTGTTACCCGTGTGAGCAGCAAACGTTTGTTCGATGTATTTTGTTATGTAATTTTGTAGTGTGTTGTTTTTTGTGCTTGTACTCATTGGCTCACCTTTGCTTGACGTTATATTGACTATTATACATGCGGAAAGGTTAATATTGAGTTAACTAAAACGTTTCTGACGCTGGGCTTTACTAAAAATTATATTATTTTAGATATAATTATTCCCATTTTTAGAAACGCCCTCCTCGTGTTCAAGCAGCTAGGACTGGAAAATTTAGTTGATACATAGTTGCTTATTCGCTATGAATTTAACTGTACTAAATTTTAGCAAATTAAAAATTTGTAAAAAGCTATTTTTTATAAACCTATGATTTTAAATTTAAGGTGGGGTTGAT
>JAITFM010000077.1 GCA_031281335.1 Rickettsiales bacterium
TGAGATCAAAAAATATGTAAGTGAGCTATAGGCTTGCCACATCTGCTTTGCGTTGAACGGATGTCATTTTTGCCTAGCTAAGCTCAAGATATTCGTTCAACAAAGTGTGAGATAGGTGCAAAGTTTTTTCTATGATGTTCTGTAATGCCATGGAGGTTTATAGCATCTATGTGCTCTTTTGTCCCATATCCTTTATTTTTATACCAATTATATTCTGGATGTTGAGCATGCAACTCTTGCATCAGCTTATCTCTTGTCACTTTTGCGATAATTGAAGCAGCTGCAATTGATATACTCAAACTATCGCCGTTTACTATGGACTTCACCTGCCATTTTACTTTGGGTGGTTGATTACCATCAACCAGCACACAATCTAATTCTAGACCTAAGTCTTTCAATGCACGCTGCATTGAAAGTTTTGTTGCCTGCAAAATGTTGTATGAATTTATTTCTTCAACACTTGCTACTCCTACACCAAATTTTGCAACAGACGTTATCTTTTCATATAGAACTTGCCTGTTTTTAGCAGTCAACTTTTTTGAGTCATTAATTCCTTCAATGATTATATTTCTATCGGTAAATACTACTGCTGCAGACATTACAGGACCAGCTAGCGGACCCCTTCCAACTTCGTCCACTCCTGCTATCACTCCTGATAATTTATTTTCTAATGTGAAATCTGGGTATGCCATAAGTTTTTATAACAAGAAAGCTACAGTAAATATTGAACAGGTAATGGCAATTATCCAAAATTTCATAACTATTTCATTTTCTGACCATCCCTTCTTTTCAAAATGATGGTGTATTGGCGCCATAAGAAAAATCCTCCTTCCCTTCCCATACTTAAACTTTGTATATTTAAAATATAATACCTGGATAATTACAGATAGTGTTTCTATTACAAAAATTATTCCAATAACAGCGAAAAGCACTTCCCTTTTAATGAGAACGCTGATTAGTCCTAAAGCTGCACCGATTGATAAACTGCCAACATCACCCATAAACATTTTTGCCGGGTGCGTGTTAAACCACAAGAAACTTAAAATTGCTCCTACAAATGCAATGCAGAATAAAATAATGTTCACGTTTGCTTGAGTTATGTACGCAACTAGTCCTAAAGAAACAAAAGAAGTGATAACTTGAGTTGCAGCAAGACCGTCTAGACCATCTGTAATATTTACAGCGTTAGAAGAGCCGACAATCACAAATGCAGCAAACGGAACATATAGGCAGCCAAAGTCGATCGTTATTTCTTTAACTAGAAACGTCTTTGCGACGTCCTCAGTAAAATACAGCTTAAATATGGACATACCAATCAGAGTAACAACAAATTGGATAAGTATTTTGGTTTTTGCGCTTAAACCTCGATGGTTATTTGCTTTTAATTTTAGATAATCGTCAATAAATCCAATCAGAGCAAAAAATAGAGTTATAAACACCAGCAATAAGATCTCTGGCGTTAGTTGAGTCCAAAGTAGAATTGGTAGTAAAGAAGAAATCAGTATTACTATCCCGCCCATGGTAGGGGTATTTTTTTTTGTCATTAAATGGCTTTCTGGTCCACATAACCTGATTGGCTGTCCATTTTTGCATACTTTTTTTAGAAGTTTTATAAAATAAGGGGAAAGAATAAATCCAAAAATAAACGAGGTGAAAAATATTTTTATAGATGAAGTCATCTATCTATTTAGATTAACCAATTAAGTATTATACCGGATACTCACAAATATCATAGCACAGAGGATTTGGCATAGTCATTAAAATAATCTAGATTTTAAGTATTGGCGTTTTTTGTAACGTTGTTGCTCTTAAATCGCACTGATCTAAACATTAAAAAATTTACCAGGTAAAAAAAGACAAAAGAAACCCCGTCGTTGGCTAATTATTTATATGTACCTCAAATATCGGCGTTTTTATCCTCAACGCTACGATTCAGCTACTTTTAAATGCAAATAACCTAAACTGTAAACGTTAAGAAATCTACTAAGCAGGAAAAAAAGGCAAAAAAACCCTAAGGCAGCTAGTATTCAAATTCTCCCTTGTCTATTCGACGTTCTATACTGTCTTAAACGACTTATAAGCGCGTTTCAGCTTGTATAGGTAAAAACCAGAAGTTTTAAAAAGACGTGAGGTGCACATAGTGCAAAAATTTAAACATAAGACGCCAAATACCCTAAGTTTTTTGTCATTAACCTGCACAGATTGCGAAGATAAATAAACAGCTTCAGTACTATGGTAATGGGTTTGGTGAGATTTGTCAAGTAGTTTTTTTATTTCATCCAACGCGTTGCCAAAAACTACGCAGAAAGTCTATTCTACCAGTATCTCTCTCTTTCCCGAGTAGTTTGGAGCGCTGACAATACCTTCTTTTTCCATTCTTTCAACAATATTTGCAGCTCTGTTATAGCCTATTCTAAGTTGTCGTTGAATATAACTAGTTGAAACCTTTCGATCTCTCTGAATGATAGCCACTGCTTGGTTGTACAGGTCGTTCTCTTCATCCTCTGTTTCACCGTCTAATTCTGCAGAGGAATTTTCATCTTCTTTGGTGATTTCCTCCATGTAGTTTGGCTCGCCTTGCATTTTCAAATGATCAACTATATTTTGCACTTCACCATCACTCACAAACGGGCCGTGAACTCTAATAATCTTACCACCAGAGGCCATATAGAGCATATCACCCATACCGAGCAATTGTTCAGCCCCCTGTTCACCGAGTATTGTTCTGCTATCTATTTTAGAAGTCACAGCAAAACTGATTCTCGTTGGGAAATTTGCCTTTATCACACCTGTTATCACATCCACAGATGGCCGCTGCGTTGCCATTATGATGTGTATTCCTGCAGCTCTAGCCATTTGCGCTAAACGCTGAATAGAGCACTCTATTTCTTTGCCAGCAACAAGCATCAAATCTGCCATTTCATCTACGATTACCACGATATACGGAAATGTTTCCATCTTGATTGGTATTTTTTCAAACAAGGGTTTGCCTGTTGTTGAATTAAAGCCAATTTGCACAACACGCTCCAATTCTATCCCGCTATTCATCGCTTCTGTGATTTTTTGGTTATAGTTTATCACATTGCGCACGTTCAAATACGACATCATACGATAGCGATTTTCCATCTCTTTTACTACCCACTTAAGAGCAATAACAGCCTTTTTTGGCTCCGTTACCACTGGTGTTATTAGGTGCGGTATTGCATCATATATTGAAAGCTCAAGCATTTTTGGGTCGATCATTATCATCTTGCATTCATTGGGATTTAATCGATAAACGAGTGAAAGAATCATGGTGTTAATTGCAACTGATTTACCCGATCCTGTGGTTCCAGCAACGAGCAAATGCGGCATTTTGGCCAAATCTGCAATAACTGATTTTCCGCTTATTTCTTTGCCAAGCGCAATTGGAAGATTTAAGTTTGCATTTTGGTATTCCGGCGATTCAAGTAAATCGCGCAGCATGACAATTTCTCGCTCCTTGTTTGGCAATTCTATTCCCATGGCGTTTTGTCCACGAATTATTGAAATACGCGCAGAGAGCGCACTCATTGAACGTGCAATGTCGTCTGCAAGCCCAATCACCCTTGCAGACTTTGTGCCAGCCTGTGGCTCAAGTTTGTATAAAGTCACAACCGGTCCATAACATACATTGATAATTTTTCCTTGCACGCCAAAATCACTCAGAACCTGCTCCAGCAAAGATAAGTTCTTATTGCTCTCCATTTCATTCAACTGTTTTCTTTGCAAAGACTCTTCTGCCTTAGAAAGCAAATGAATACTTGGAAACTCAAACCCACTAGAAGGTTTAAAAATCTCTCCAGTAACTTTTTTCTGTCTTTCTTTTGGTTGTTGTCTGGTAGTAATTTGAGCTCTATGTTGTTCTTCTACTACTGATGATACAATAGAACGCTCAGCAGTTTTACGTAACCTGAAAAACAGAACATTTGCAAAAAGTGAAGCTGTTTTTTTGCACAAGAAGAATATAAAGTAAATTGTTCTCTTCCAACCAATTAGTCCCACAATACCTATTGATGTTGCTACTGTGAATATATAAAACGGGTAGTTACTAATTAGTACATTTCCTATTATTCCACCGTGCATATACCTTGCAGTGATACCGAGCGAAAGTTGTGCTAATATAGTGCATATTCCTAAATTGATTAATGCTAAGTAGAGAATTTTCAGTAACCTTTTTGATGGTCTGAGGGTCAAAAAATAAACTATAGTTGTAGCTATTGCAATACTAGTTAATCCAAGAAATTGAACTAATATATCAGCTAAATACGAACCTACTATTCCACCTAAATTTGTCACTTCTTCATTTGTAGCTGTGTTTAAGGATGGATCTTTATAGTTGTAGCTAAAAACTGATATATATACACATATCAGGAGCAATAAGCATATTGCTGATTTCAGGTATTTTTTTAGCATCTACTTAAAAGTAGTAATTTATCGTATATTTTACAAAGTGAATTGCTATTAGCAATATCATCACAGATAAATCTAACCCGTTGAATGGTCGTATATACCTTCTAATAACCTTTAGTGGTGGATGGGTAAGTCGGTTCAAAGTGTGCATTATGTTGCTCACAACTTCGTTATACATATTTACTACATTAAGCTTAATCAGCCAATTTAAAGCAATCCAACATATTAGAATGAAGCTATAAAGATCAAACAATGTGTTGAGTAAATATATTATTGGATGCATGCACGTTTATTACATGAAAATTATATATAAAGATAGATATTTAGGAATTCTAAATCAATCCCTCTTTTCAAACTCAAGATGCTGTTTTCGTTACCTTTACTCTGAATTATATACTATTTAATAATGACTGTTTTAATGACGATCGTAGACATATTCTCTGTGTCTTATTCCAACAATTGTCACTATGCGTTCTAAATTGTTTACTTGATAAATTACACGGTAGTCACCTACTCGTATTCTGCGGTACCCTTTAAGATCATGTGATAAAGACTTTCCTACTTTATCAGGAGAAACTTTGAGGCGTTTTTCTATCGCTTTTTGAACTCTTAACTCTATTGTTTTTGGAAGATCCGGAAGATCCCTTTCAGTAACATTATCTAAAAATTCGATTTCATAAAGCTCTATTTCCATTTGACATCTTCATACTTGATTCTTTTCGCACCTGGAACATCGCGTTGAATAGCAAGCTTAAGTAGTGCCATGTCTTCCTCATGTTCAATCGCTTCTTGTATAAACTCCTCTGCTAGCTCTTGAACGGACTGATTTTTCGCTTTAGCCAAGCGAACAAGGTCCTCTAAAGTTTCTTTGCTGAGAGCTATACTAGTGTTTGAACCCGCCATATGCTTTACCAAAATCTACTACTATAACGATTATACAATACTTTTTTTAATTTTTCAATAAAGGAAGTTACTGATATATAAAAAGAATTTTGCGCACTTGCGTTAATAAACAATTAGAAGCTAGGTTCGCAACTACTGATCGCGCAGTTGGTCTATGGATATAATACTGCCATTTGGTAGGTTTTCAGTACGTCTTTCACTATTATATTCTTTGTCAGAATCGATACTGATCTTGTCAAATATTAAAACATCTCCTGAAACTTTATCATGGAATTCGCTAATAGCAAAAAATGGTACGGTGATTTGCTCTTGTTTTCCGCGAAAACTCAAACTTACGCTAAATTTATCCTCAAAGACTTTTAAATCATAGAATTGATGTTGCAATATAATAAGTACTTGAGTAGGGTATGACTTTCTTAGGTAATCTGGTACGATAACACTATTAAAATAAGTGAAAAATAATATTTCTAAATGAGGAGTGAAATCATTGCCTGATATGATATCTAAAGCTTTTTTAATGACTTGAAACTTGGCGAAATTGAGCGATTTCTTATAATCTGTTTTATCCATACAACTTTTGCATATGTAAATTCTAGGGGAACTTCTGTTACCCGGCGTTCCCTGAACCGTGCTTGTAGCAATGAA
>JAITFM010000130.1 GCA_031281335.1 Rickettsiales bacterium
GCAACATCAAGACTCAGTACAAAATGATCTTGTATTGAATAATTGGCAGACTCTATAGCATTTATAATTAAGTCAAGTGCTTCTTTAGTGCTCTCAATGTTTGGTGCAAAACCGCCTTCATCTCCTACGTTTGTGCTGTAACCCTTTTTCTTGAGAATGCTGCGCAAATTATGAAACACCTCTGCAGACATTCTGATCGCTTCACTGAAAGTCTCAGCTCCAATAGGAAAAACCATGAATTCTTGAAAATCAAGTTTATTGTCTGCATGTACTCCACCGTTAATTATGTTAATCATTGGAAACGGCATAACACTTGCCTGCTCTCCTCCTAAATATCTATATAGTGGCATTTTGAAACTGTTTGCTGCTGCTTTTGCAACGGCAAGAGACACCCCTAAAGTTGCATTTGCTCCAAGCTTAGATTTGTTTTTCGTTCCATCTAATTCGATTAATACTTTATCAATTATACTTTGGTCTGCTGCATCCATGCCAACAATTTCATTTGCTATCACTCCATTTACAGATTGAACAGCTTTCAGCACTCCTTTACCACAATATCTTTTTTCATCTTGATCCCTCAGTTCTAAGGCTTCTAGTTTACCGGTTGAAGCTCCAGAAGGTACAGATGCTCTACCTATTGCTCCATCACAGAGCTCAACTTCTACTTCAACGGTTGGGTAACCCCTGCTATCTAAAATTTCTCTTGCGAATACATTGTTAATTATTTTTTTCGTCATGTTAAACCTCTATTTCCGACATAAGTGCTACAGTTTCTTTCGCTAGTTTGGCTATATTACTACCAGCACCAATAAATAGTACTACATCACCTGAATTTGTCGAATCATTGATGAAATGTGAAATGAGCAAAGCATTATTCATAATCTCTACGTTACTAAACCCATTGCTGATTAAAGCTTTCTGTATATCATCAACTCCACAACCGGGAATAGGCTCATCTTCTGGGGGATGAACAGGAGTAAGAATGACATAGTTAAACACCATAAAGACTTGCACGAATTCACCAAAAAAATTACGAATGCGAGCAAAACGTAGCGGTTCGATAATCCCTATTACCTTTCCTTTAGTGATCAAGCGTGCTGCTGCCAGGGTTGCCTGTATTTCGTTTGGATGATGGGCATAATCTTCAATTAACTTAATGCCCTTAATATCAGCAATTAAAGAAAATCTTCTTGCCACTCCTTTAAATTCCAAAAGGCCCTTTTTAATGTCCACATCGCCAATTCCAAGTTTTACCGCAACCGATATTGCAGCTAGGGCGTTGCTGACTTTATGCATCCCTATTGTGTTTGATAGTACTACGTTTTTTATTCTGTAGTTATTGTCAATCAACACGTCAAATTCTATGCTGCTGACATGCTGCTTAATGTTACTGGCTCTTATGCTACCATTCTCAAACCCAAACGTTATAGAATTACCTGCATCACAATTGATGCCTACAGAATCAGGCAGAATTGCAGAATCTGCTTCATTTACAAATTGAGAAAATGCATTTTTGAGATTATCAAATGTACCGTAATGGTCTATGTGATCGTCGTTAATGCTTGTTATAACAGCAATGTTTGTAGGAATCTTCAGCACAGTTCCATCAGACTCATCAGCCTCAATCAAAAAAATGTCACTCTTGCCAAGCTTTGAGTTATTTCGATAGGAGTTCAATATCCCTCCCACAATTACAGTTGCATCGGTACCAGAGTGGTCAAAAATAGAGGCAATCATAGCCGTTGTTGTCGTCTTTCCGCTTGAACCCGAAACTGCTATCACATATTTGTCTTTCATAATCTCGGCAAGTATGTCTGACCTATGCAAAATGGTTTTATTGTTATCTCTTGCTGTAACTAACTCTACATTGTCGGATTTTATCGCAGAAGAATGTACTACTATTTGAGCTTGTTTAATGTTATTGGCATTGTGGCCAATATAGACCTCTATACCTAGCTTTTGTAACCTATCTACATTGTCATTTGATTGCGTATCACTGCCTTGGACTTTATAATTAGAATTATGAAGAATTTCAGCAATTGCGCTCATTCCAATTCCACCTATACCAATTATATGTATTGTTTCTTTTCGAGTATTGTTCATATTTAGCAGTAGACGTTTACTGATTACTAAATTTGTTATAGTATAATTTAAAATCCTCATGGTATCGAACCCTTTCACTAAATACAATGATAAAAAATCTAGCTTTTTTATGCCTAATATTTGTTTTGATAAGTAGTTGCAGTTTTCACAGCAGGTGTAATGATGCCGCAGGCCATTATAAAATTGGCAATAGCTACACAGTAAATGGGGTAACTTATCATCCCAAACACTGTAACCATCACGAAGAAATAGGAGTAGCATCGTGGTATGGGATGGAGGATCATGGTACACTTACAGCAAACGGTGAAGTGTTTGACCGTAACTCAATTTCCGCAGCGCACAAGACTTTGCCTCTACCCTGCTTTGTTCTTGTCACTAACTTAAAAAATGGAAGGCAACTTATCGTAAGAATTAACGATAGAGGGCCATTTGTTAAGGGTAGAATAATAGATCTTTCAGAAAAAGCAGCGAAAATTTTAGGATTCCATGAAGATGGATTAACTATGGTGAAAATTACGTATCTAAAAAAAATGTCAAGGCGACTAATACAAAAAACCCCTAATTATAAAAAGCAGTACGAAAAAGAAATGCAGAAACGTCACCCAAAACAAAACAGTGCAGAAAGTAGGGGATATGTCGCATTTTTTGAAAATGCTCAAACTGCCAAGGCAGCTGCATCAAAGCTTCGCAATCAAGGAATAAAAAATGTTAGATTGTTTTTTAAAAACGACCGATATTGCGTGAAAGTGAGTTATAAGTAGTGTATTGAGGGTGTGATGGTTAGATTCTGGAGCACTGTAAGCGTATAAATTCAAAAGGGTAAGACCACACATCTCAGACCAATACTTGACCTAGAATCCAGGAGTTTTTAAACTGGACTCTATACAGTACTGAAAATGATAGGAAACCTAAGCGGAATAGTCGACGAAGCTCACAGCGATCATATAATCCTGAATGTAAATGATGTTGGCTATATAGTATACCTTTCAGCCAAAACCTTAAATGCATGCTCCACTGGAAGTAAAATCAAATTGCTTATTGAAACCTATGCAAATAATAGAGAAAACATTACTCAGCTATATGGTTTCATAAGCAGAGAAGAGCAGCAGTGCCTGCGCTTACTTGTTAAAGTAAGCGGCGTTAGCTATAAAACTGCGATGTCAATTTTGAGTAAATTAACCCCAGAGCAGTTGTTTTTGGCAATTATGAATGAAGATAAAGCAACACTCAAGATAAGTGGGCTTGGCTTGAAACTCATTAATCGAATTATTACAGAATTGAGTGGCAAAGTGAGTAAATTAGAAATAAATAACAGCAATTTCCATCCAATTAATGAAGATGCCCTTTCAGCATTGATCAATCTTGGATATGAAAAAACGAAAGCTTATGATACTATAAAAAAATACAAGCCAAACCTGGACACTAAGGAAATTATTCGCATGGCACTTAAGGAGCTTTCAACATTATGAAGTCAATATCATGTGGCAAAGAATATGCTGAAGATGCGCGTAATGTAAACATCAGGCCTGAACAACTTGATGATTTTGTTGGGCAAAAAGATTTAATACAAAATTTAAAAGTATTTATAAATGCCGCAAAGACGAGAACTGAAGCTTTGGATCATGTTTTACTACACGGTCCTCCAGGGCTTGGCAAAACAACCTTAGCACAAATTGTCTCTAAGGAGTTAAGGGTTAGCTTTCGCGCGACCTCTGGTCCTTTACTTAACAAAGCTGGAGATTTAGCTGCAGTGCTCACCACTTTAAATGCAAAAGATGTCTTATTTATCGATGAAATCCATAGGTTAAATCGCAGTATTGAAGAAGTCTTATACACCGCCATGGAAGACTTTTGCCTAGACATATTGGTAGGCGAAGGCCCATCCACTCGCACTTTAAGGATAGATTTGCCACCATTTACGTTGATTGGAGCAACAACACGGCTTGGACTGCTTTCTGCACCGCTGAGGGATCGTTTTGGCATTCCTTTGCACCTTGAATTTTATTCTTTTGAGGAATTGGTTGACATTATAAAAAGAGGCGCAAGAGTTCTTTCTGCTGAAATCGAAGAGGGTGCCATACGGGAAATTGCCTGCCGTGCACGCGGCACTCCAAGAATTGCTTTGAGGTTACTCAGAAGAATAAGAGATTTTGTTGAAGCGGAAGATGATAAAAAAATTACCTACGAAATTGCTGACTCTGCGCTATCAAAATTGGGCATAGATAAGGTGGGATTAAATAAATTAGATATGGATTATCTAAGATTTTTATTCAACACCTCAGGACCTGTTGGAATTGACACCATATCTATCGCGTTATCTGAAGATGCTGGCAATATTGAAGAAACAGTAGAACCTTATTTAATCAAAATCAGTTTTGTAAAGCGCACACCAAGAGGACGTGTTTTAACCGATCAAGCAAAGGAGTATTTGAGCCTTCAATATTAAATAGCTTTTCTGCCATAATTATTGTTGACTAATTGATATAATGCTATATGCTGGTATTGTTCGTTGAAAATGGAGGGGTATATGTTAGACAAGATCAGAGAATTCTGTGGAGCTATTTATTCTGCAATTAAGGATAAAGTTAAAAGTCCTTACGCACCTGTGGTCGAAGGGCCTTCTTCTGATAACACAACTTCAAAGTCGAGTGAAAAAAAGTCAGAAGAGCATCTTGTCCTTCTAAATAGTGAAGCAAGGGTAAGCGATAGTCCTGATGCACCTGTAACAGAAGGACTTTCTGGTGATTTAAGCACTCAAGATATACCTAAATCAACATCGGATAAAAACAAACATAAATACATCATTCTTAATGATGAGGAAGCATGGAGTAGATTCTTTGCGTTGTAGAACCAACCCTTCTACTAATACCACTAACAAGAGAAAACTAGAACCTTACGTTCATAAAGATAGTGATGGTACATATAAGTATACTACTCGGGGTGAAAATAAATATAAAGGTAAGGACATTAGGGGCAAAGTTGCTGAATGCATTAAGCAAGAGATATCTGAAAATGCAAAAAATAATACTGTAAAATTTATAAGACTGAAAGAAGCAAAATTTGCTTCCATGAATGAAAATGGTATTGTTGAGCCTTCAGTAAGAATTATGCTGGGTGATAATAGCAAAGAGATAAATATGGTTGATATTCTAAGTAGTGATGTGTGTAAAAAATGTCACGTAAGAGCAGTTACATTGATGCCGCCTACTGATGATCAATCTGAAAAAAGAGGAATACGTTGCCGAATTGATAATGATGGAAAAAGAATTTATGAAGTGGCTAATGGGTCATATGAAATGACTCTGAAGTGGTATGTTGAAGGAAATAGAGTGTAAAGTTAGAATTCTCATTAGTGATGATGGTTCCATAAAACTTGTTGAGGGCAACGGCGTAACTGAAGAACAGTTACTTACACATAAAGAGGTAAAAGTGGGAAGGCAATATGAATTAAAATCTTTACATGAGGCGTTAGCATCGCAGTTGCAACAAACACAACCGGAAAGTACTGAAACAGTGAAGGTTTTACCGCAACTGACAAACATAAACACGCCACAACAACAAGCTCCTGCTGCTCAAGCCAAGTAGGTGAAATTTCAACCAAATCCCAATGGTAATGGACAAATTAAAGGTACCGTTTTGCCAGTTAACAATGTTGTCATCCCAGCGCCTCCTTTTCTTGTCATCCCAGTGCTCGACACTTGTATTAAGTGACAAAAGCACAGTATAAAACAAGGCGTGTTATGTTTAATTTTTGCAGCATGGACACTGCATGTCTTTATAATTTTTTGTCTACATTAGCTGAGCCTCGCTTATTAAGCGGTGTAAGAGAGAATCGGACGCCAAGTTTTTGAGAGAACAGTAAACAACTCACATTGCGGGGTTTCTTTTGTCTTTTTTTAAAATTAGTTAAAATTTTAACTAATCTCATTTTTTTCACAAAAAAATTGCTTGACAAGTTTCAACGTTTCCCTTATCATGAATTATGGGTATTTATAATCCCAAGGTCAGCTACTTGTCAAGCGTATAGGACATTAACGCCAAGTTCCTAAAATAGATATTGACCAGGGCTTCTTTTGCCTTGTATTTACCTGGATGACATCTCCCCGGTAAAGATTACACTTCCAAATAGGTATACCTGGTTATAAGAGTATACCCTCTTGTTTAGCACTAATTAACTCATATTCATCGCCTTTAATCAACTCGTATACTTCATTACCAACTTCGTGGTGAGGTTCTGCAGTTGGGTGGAAATAATCAAAAAAGAAATGACTCTCTAGTGTTTCTTTGCTACACCCAGGATTATAGTGAGCGTCAAGTTTTCCTTTGAATACCAGCTTTGAGAGTATTTTTATATTTTCTTTAAGTCCCCCAAGTTGGTCTGCAACATCCGATATACACGCATCTTGATAATTTAAACCTCTGCTCTTATATTCACCGAGCATGTTTTTCATTTTAGAATTAAGGTCGAATGTTTTTATTTCAAGATCTGTACTTTTCTTCATGTTATCCAAGCCATTGGCTAATTTTACATTGAAGCTCTCTGTGAGTTTTGCAGCCAGCTCTTTTGCTTCTTTATTTTTATTGAAAGCTGGTATTAAACCAATGTCAGGCGCATTTGCAACAACCACGTGTTTGACACCATGTTCGTTTAGAACCCTAAGTGCATTACATACTTCACTAACTGCTTGTTCCATTATTTCTTCCCCTTTAGTATCGTCATAAGCGGTAGCAACCATGATGTCATTTCCGCCAATCATGATGAAAAATAAATCTTCTTTACCTATGTCTGGATGATGCTTAATTACCGCATCTAGTTGGTTAGCTAAACGAAATTTATTGAAGAAATAGGAATAAATGGGATCAGAAATTTCAGATGCTGCTGCATATGAAACTGCATAGTTTTGGCCTTGCTGTTCGTGACATTTACCAAGAAATGAGTAACTCCATCCAGGTTTAAACTCTTCTAAATCTAAATATTTTGCTACGTATTCAACAGCAACAGGGCCATTGCTGAAAGATCTTCCTTGATAAAAAGGGTCATCAAATTTCACATTTTTTGCAAAGGAGAATGTTTCTAAAATTCCATAAAGTGCACCATTATCAGATAAACTGTCACCTAGAATATAAAGGTTTTTATATTTAAAATTGTGTTATTTTTGTTTGCCATGATGTTTAAGCTAATGTACGATCGTGTTGTTTAACATGAGATCCATAAAAAAAAGTAAAGAATAGTAGTTAGGTTATACAATTTTTTTGCAGCTTCTCATATAAAATTTGCTTTTCATAACAAGAGCACCTATGCTCCAAGTTTAAAGTAAAACTAATGCTACAGAAAAATTTCTTAATATGGTTATTAGTATCTCTGTTTTATGCATATCAATACATATTGCGTGTAATTCCAAATGTTGTAGTTCCTGAATTGATGGTAAGGTTTAATATAGAAACAACAGACATAGGACAATTTGGCGGACTATACTATGTAGGTTATGTGTTAGCGCATATTCCTGTGGGTATTCTTCTGGATAGATTTGGTTCCAAAATTATCGTACCTGCTTGTATTATGCTGACATCTTTAGGTGCTTTGCCTTTAGTTAGTTCTAACAATTGGAGTTATTCTATTGTTGGGAGAGTAGTTACTGGTATTGGATCTTCTGCTTCAGCACTCGGACTCTTTAAAATAATCAGCATCTACTACCGTAGAGAAAAATTTGCCATGATGTTCAGCATATCGGTTATTATTGGCATTTCAGGTGGTGTATTTGCCACCAAACCACTACATGTCTTATTTGATAAATTTGGATGGGATTATGTACTGACTGTATGTATAATATTTGGACTATTGCTTGCTTTAACTACCTTATATATCTATACCTAAAGTTGGTACCTCAGGCGAAAAATTAAACATTAAAAGTTTAGGCAAAGTTATATTTAATAAAAACATTTTATTGATAGGTTTGTTTGGCGGTTTTATGGTTGAACCATTAGAAGGCTTTGCAGATGCGTGGTCTGCATCGTTCTTGCATGAGATGTATGCCATAGATAGACACGTTGCATATAGCATTTCAAAGTGGATACTGATAGGATTTGGCTCTGGACATCTATTATTTCCTTATATATTAGCAAAGAATCCAACCAAGCACTATGAGATAATAATTTCTTGTGCTATGGCCATGATAATTGTGTTCTTGTTACTTTTTATATTCGATATCAATGCACCTCTGGCATGTGTATTATTCTTTATTATCGGCCTTGCTTTCGCATACCAACTTGCTTTGGTCGCTAAAGTTGTAGGTTGTATGGAAAATGATGCAGTAGCAAGTGCAGGATCTGTAAGTAATTCTATAGTTATGAGTTTTGGCTATTTTTTTCATTTCGTTATTGCAAATATAATGAATTTTTATTGGAACGGTGAAATTGTTGATGGAAAGCCATTTTATGGGACTGACGTAATGATTAGATCTATGCTAGTAATACCTATATGTTTATTGATAGGGATGGTAGGCTTTTGGTCACTTAAAGTCAGAGCATACTATAAAAAGAGTTGATTTTATTTTTAAGGTATGAAAGGAGAGAAGATATAAATTCCCTCTGTAATATGTAGAGTGTATCAGTGAAAAAATTATGATTGTATTAGACTAATCTATACTGTACACTATACATAATGTCTTTATATGCGGGGTGAATATGTTCAGAAATTTTATGCAGGGTTTCACTAATGCAAGTCGGTTGGGGTCTTTTCAAAAGAGCTTGCCACAGCAAGAATCAGCTTTACCTAATGCATATGAATCTGATGACAGAAATGTTACAGGATTAAGCTATAAAAAGAATACGGCAAAAGTTCAGCAGCTAGAGACTTTTCCTACACAGTATACCGGAGTATCAAAGTTTCTCCTCGGTAGAATTTCAGCAAGTGGAAGTAGTGGAATTGAAAAACTATTTCCAGGAGGGAATGTTCAGTTTAAAAAACCTGGAGATATTGCTGGATTAAATCCAGCTTTATATCGTAGCGAAGGCCAACCTGTAAGTTTTGGTGCTAGTCAACAGACAGTAAAAAATATTCCTGCAGAAGGAGAAAAAAGTGATATCTTAAGTAGAATAGAGGGTTTAATGCAAAACCCTCTAAGCTATAGTTTTAGGGGGGATGAAATGGTTAACGAAAACGGGCAAGATGCTGATAAAAACCAATAGCTAGAAACACTTGAAGATGAAAATAACAACCTGAAGACAAAGCTGCAAGAGTCTGAGAGCAAAAATAAAGAATTAGAGAGTAAAGCTCAGGAGCTAGAAGCACTTAAAAGTGAAAATGAGAGTCAAATCAAAGATCTATCGAAACAGCTTGAGAGCAAAAATAAAGAGCTGGAGGATAATAAAGACAGCAAACCCTCAGCAGTCAATGCTCAAGGGGTAAAAAGTAAGGTAAACTATGCCTCTGCTTCTTTCATATTATCTGGGGTGTGTGCTGTTGGCGCAAGTTTAGCAACACCTTATTTAGCAATATGCGCTATACTTGCTGTAGCTGCGTCGGTTTTTCTTGCATTAGGGTGTTACTGTTTGTACAAAGCAAATACAGCACTTAGCGATGTTAAAGTTGATCAACAAGATAATCAGCGGTTGCTTGAAAGTAGTCTGTAGAGTTTTATTTCTACTTTTAGCAGGTTTAAAAGTGCGAGCTATAGTGTTGTTTAAAGTGTATGGCCCCAGATACTGTCTTTATTGTCAACAAGTTATTTGACTAAAAAATAACAAAACAATTCAAATTAAGATTACATCTTTTATAAATTAGTATAACTGTGCTTTTAGTCTGTGTGGACGCACAGTTATACTAACCAGAATCCTGGATTAAAGTCTAGGTAAGTTATTGAAAATCGCGATTTTAATCAAGTCTAATCGAATTTAAAAATGGCAATTTACTGTATACCTTTGCCGAGCAACTTTGTTAAAGTCAACGTAAAATACGATCTACTATAGCATCAAAATTCCAAGCACAGTCTTTTGTATTGAATACTCAAAACCGTTGAGCATAAGATCGTGTACTGTTAAAATTATTTCACTAAATCACAACCTTGCCAAGCAAGTTATTCAACCTCTTAGCAAACATGCTCGCGTCATCCATCTCCTCGCCCTCCACGATACAAGCTTGATAGAACAATAAGTGGATCATATCCTCCAAAGTTGAGTTTTCACCATCTTCAGCGTGAGATTTCATTATGCTTTTTATTACAGGATGTTTAGTGTTGATTTCGAGCACCTTTGGTGTGCGATAATTCAGCTGTTTTTGCTCACGTAAAAAACGCTCCATTCTAAGATCCATTGCACCCTCATCAACCGCCAAACATACAGGACTATCGGTCAATTTTTTGGAAATTTTTACGCTTTTCACTGAATTGCCAAGGACCTTAGTGAAATACTCTAATATAGAATCCGTATTTTCTTCGCTCTTTTCTTCATCTAATTTATTTTCTTCGTCTTTTTTCTCTGAGGAGAATTTTTCCAAATCAACATCAGCACGAGTTACGGACTTAATCTTCTGGTCTTTATATTCATGAATTACGCTAGTCCAGAAATCATCTACTGGATCAACAAATAGAAGAACCTCCAACCCTTTGCTGACAAACCCTTCAAGTTGTGGACTGTTTTTCACCGAATCTAAACTATTTCCTGTGAGATAATAGATATGCTCCTGTTCAGGCTTCATTCTGCTTATATAGTCATCAATGCTGACCAACTTATCATCACCAGTGCTATGGAATCTGCAAATTGAGAGCAGCGCTTCTCTTTCGTCGGTTGGCATAGCTTCGCAAAGACCCTCTTTCAATACTGCACCAAAATTGGTCCAGAACTTCGTGTATTCCTCTAAATTCTCTTTTGCCTTTTTACCAAGCTCTGATATCACGCGCTTAGTGAGGGATTTTCTGATTTGCTCAACAACACGATTGTTCTGCAGTGTTTCCCTGCTAATATTAAGGGGCAAATCCGGTGAATCAACCACGCCTTTCAGAAAACGCAAGTATTGCGGTATGATTTGCACATTATCTTCAGTGATAAACACTTTATTTACATACAATTTCACGGAGCAACGTCTATCTGGGTGAAATAAATCGAAAGGCTTAATAGAAGGAACATAAAGCAAATTTGTATATTCTATTGCACCCTCATTTTTGTTGTGCAATATCATCCAAGGTTCCCCACCAACATGTGCAACACCGCGGAAGAAATCATTGTGCTCCTCTTGAGTAACGTCATTTTTCGGCTTAGTCCAAATTGCGGCCTTGCTGTTTAACTTCTCACTTTTTCCTTCTTCATCTATAAACTCAACGGGAAAATTTATGTGATCTGAATAAGTAGTAACGATATTTTCAATGCGAAACTTGTCTAGGAACTCATTTTCCTCAGGACGCATAATTAAGGTAATCTTGGTTCCACGAGGGATTTGATCATCTAATTTGCCGATTGAATATTCTCCATCTCCTTCGGATCTCCAGGCCCAAGATTCCTCTTCTCCCGCCTTTCGAGATTCAACTATAACTTCTGAGGCAACCATGAAGCTTGAGTAAAAACCGACACCAAATTTTCCGATTAACTCTACAGTTTGGCTTGAATCCTTGCTATTTTTAATTGCCTCCAGAAATCTTTGTGTACCAGAACTAGCGACTGTACCAAGGTTATCTATTAAATCCTGCCTGCTCATTCCGATGCCATTATCAGTGATATATAGTTCATTCTTATCTTTACTGGAGCTAATGATGATTTTTAACTCATCACTTGAATCTAGCAAGTTAGGGTTTAGTTGAGATTCGTAGCGCAATTTGTCGCATGCATCTGATGCATTTGATATTAACTCACGCAGAAAAATATCCTTGTTAGTATAAAGCGAATGAATTACTATATTCAGCACTTTCCCTACTTCAGCATCAAATTTTAAATTTTCGGTTCCTTTTACATTATGCATTTTGAGCTCCATTATTAGCCTACTGCCTATATAATTTAAGTATTGCACTGCAATCTTTCAAGGCCACGCACGCCAAAATAAAACTTCTTGCATAACAAACTTCTAGCAGCGCGTTGGATGAAACGAAAAAAACTACTTGACAACCTTCGCCATTCCTTTTATCATAGTACCGAAGCTATTATTTAACTTCCCAATCTGTACAGGTTAAAATGACAAGAAAACTTGTATTTGGCGTACTATTGTT
>JAITFM010000102.1 GCA_031281335.1 Rickettsiales bacterium
TCGGTAAATTTCTTAAATATTTATTACTAAAGTGGTATTCTGGATCCCAGTGTCGGAGCACTGGGATGACACGAAAGGACACCAGAATGACAGAGGTTTAAACTTTTAACATTAGTAATACGGTCTATTCTTTTTCAATCTGAGTACAATTGCTTCTTCCCAAACGTCACCATTACGCAATAACTTTTCTTTGTTGTACATTAGCTCCTCCCTAGTTTCTGTTGCAAACTCAAAATTAGGGCCTTCGACAATTGCATCGACTGGACATGCCTCCTGGCAAAGCCCGCAGTATATGCACTTTGTCATGTCAATATCATAACGCGTAGTGCGACGGCTGCCATCTTCTCTTTCTTCTGCTTCAATAACTATCGCTTGGGCAGGGCAGATAACTTCACATAGTTTACAAGCTATGCATCGTTCTTCGCCGTTTGAATATCTACGCAACGCATGCTCACCACGAAATCTTGGACTTAGAGGCCCCTTCTCCATAGGGTACCTAAGCGTCACCTTTGGTTTAAACGCATACCTAAGCGTAATAATAAACCCTTTAATTAATTCTACAAAGGACCAATACCAAGCTAATTTCTTGAGCATAAAGTATTTAAATACTGCATTATCGACTATAAATCATATTACCAGTTTTAGAAAGGCTTTTTTCTCACACTCAACTTTGAACTAATCAATTGCTTTCATCCCTACCACGTTATATCCTGAATCAACATGTAAAACTTCCCCAGTGGTACCGCTACTTAAGTCACTCAGCAAATACAGTGCTGCTTTTCCAACGTCTTCTATTGTAGTGTTGCGTCTTAGTGGAGAATTATTTCTGTTCCATTCTGATATGAAGTGAAAATTGCTTATTCCAGAAGATGCTAAAGTTCTAATTGGACCAGCAGAAATGGCATTCACTCTGATGTTTTGCGGTCCAAGGTCGCATGCTATATATCTTACACTTGCTTCGAGTGCCGCTTTACATAGGCCCATAACATTATAGTTTGGCATAACTTTTTCAGCGCCATAGTAAGATAAAGTGAGTAAACTACCACCGTTTGGCATTATCTTTTCAGCTCTTTGCGCTAGAGCAGTAAAAGAATAGCATGATATATGCATCGCGTTGAGGAAGTTGCTCAGTGACATGTTAATACATTTATCACTGAGTTCATTCTTGTCAGAGAATGCAATTGCGTGTACCAAAAAATCAAGAGTACCCCATTTTTTTTCTATTATCTTAAAAACCTCATCTATGGTTTCCTCATTTGCAACATCACAATTTAGTACTAACTCCACATTTAGCTCAGCTGCTACCGATGATAATCTCTCCCTTACCGTTTCATTTTGATAAGTGATTGCAAGTTCTGCTCCGTGCTCTAAGAGAGTTTTTGCTATGCCGTATGCTATCGATCTCTTGTTTGTTATTCCAGTTATTAATCCCTTTTTGCCTTGTAGTAGACTTGTTGCCATAGAACTTTCTGTTTTCTACAATTTGGAATATTAACTAGATAAAGTCAAGATGTTAACTGTGTTAAAAAATAATAGATTTCTTGCATAACCTCTAAACTAAGCAGAAAAAAGATAATTTATATCATATTAGCGTTTTTTGTGTGCTCTTAAATTGCTTGAATTTTTAAGTAATACGAGATCTTGGTGGTACATTAAGAAGAGTGCCGGAGGTTTGAGCGAATCTGTGGTGTGTTTCTTCCGAATCCGCAGTATACTAAGCTGTACACTGCTGATTACCACGGCATTGATTTATTGCCACATCAACAAGATACCCCGCTACACCGCCTATCACAGCACCAGCAATTCCTGATAGCACAGCTGTTGCAATTACCCCAATAGCAGTGACCTCAGGTATAATTCCCATTGCAGCAAGCGTTGCTCCTACAGCACCAAACAATAACGCTGGAACTATAACTGCCCATCTTCTTCCTGAAGGTTGTTTCTTTGGATATGAATTATTGTTAATTACATTTCCTTTATGTTCAGTAAATAATTTTACAAGCTGACTTTTATTCCGTTCCTCAGCACATCGAATATACTGAATATAATAATTAAGGTCAACATCTGTATTCAATAGTAGTTTTGCAATTTCAATATCGTGATCAGTCTCTGTGCTATCATCCATGGCAATATGATGTAACATCAGATTTTTTGTTCTATTAGATAAATGCGGTAAGAGCACTTCCACCGCACTCTTATTATATTCTACGATTTCGATAGGGTTTAACTCTTCGGCTTTGGCTCCATGTTTAAGAAGCACCTTAGCAATATTGATTTTGTTTTTTCTTAAAGCATAATGCAGTGGTGGATAGATATTATATACGTTAGGATCTGCTTTGTGTTTTAAAAGCACATTGACAACATCAAGGTTACCTAGTTTGCATGCAATTGTTAAAGGCGTACCATCATCAAGTTCACTCATAATATTTACATCTATAGCTGATGTTGAATTGTTAGCACTATATTTTGATAAAACTTCTTCCAGGAGCTTTCTCCAACCAGGATCATTGCAAGCATTTTTTACAATATGATGCAATATTGACTTGCTAGTAAATATATCGCGAAATTTGGCTTGTGCGTTGATGTTTTGAACTTTTTCTAACAAAGTTTTTGTTTTAGTCAAATCTTGTTTATAAAGAGCACAAAATAAACTGTACTCTTCTTTGCTTAAATGCGAACCGTGGCATTCTTTTTCGTACCACCGATTTGCCCAATCATCATTAGGCTGCTTTCTAATGAATTCTTCAGTTATCTCGTTTGTTAATATTCCCTATGCTACTGATATTTCCTTAAACTTTTCTGTTGCTGTTTTCTGCTTTTCTTGGCTTTCACCTGACCATTTATTAGGATGCCATTTCAGTGCAAGTTTGCGATATGCCTTTTTAATCTCTTTTACGCTTGCACCTTCAGATAATCCTAATACTTCAAATGCCTGTTTACGTGTCTTTGGAATCATAACTTCCCTTCGGCTAAATTGATTTAACGTAATGCATTATTATTCTAGCAAGGTTACTCAAGAAATGCAAGCAAATTGATTTGATGAGCATAAAAGTAGCTGTTAAAACACAGCATTTTCGATGGGATTGCGTGAAGGCTAGATTCCAAACTGGAATGACACCATAGGGGTTGAGATGACAAGAAAGTGGTGCTGGAATGACACTGTTATAAAGTGAAATGAGATCCCAGCATCGCGCGCTGGGATGACAGGAGAAGAGACTTTTATCTTGTCAAAAGCATCTACTTGGATGACAAGAAGAGAGGGCACTGGGAGGAGTGCGAAGAGCCTCTTACAACTTACTTTTAATTAGTCTAACCCATGCGTGCCAATCTCGCTCACCAAGATTGCTTTCGAAAGACAAAAGATCATTTACAGCTTTTGAGCAAATTTCTTTACTTGGAATTGATAATTCCCTATTCATCGCTAATGTTAAACATTGAGTCTTGCACGCTTGCTCTAAGTGATATGTATAAAACATTGCTTCTTGTATAGTCCGACCACACGTTATAGATCCATGATTGCGCATTAACATCACGAAATTTTCTTTCAGATCAGCTATTAACCTCTTTCCTTCTGCGTCATCAAGCGCCAGGGAATTATAATTATGGTAAGATACCTTATTATAAAAGTGCAGTGCCCATTGACTTGTTGGAAGTAACCCATCTTTGAGGGAGGAAACTGCCACAATAGAAGGTGTATGCAAGTGAAAAATTGCTTGAATATCTTTTCTTGCTTGATAAATAAAGCCGTGGATTATATAACCAGTTTTATTATATTGATATTCTTTGTCTTCTATTACATCTCCGTTGAATGACACCTTCATCAATGAATTTTCATTCACTTCATTAAAGCGTATACCAAATGGATAAATATAAAACGACTTTTGATCCTCAGAACGCACCGATAGGTGAGTATACGTATGGTCATCCAGTCCCAAGTAAGATAAAATCTGGTAGGCATAGGCTAAGTCCTTTTTTACCTCGCTCTTTGTCAACAACACAATTTCTAGCTAAGATCTTCTGAAAGTTTATACAAGATAAAGAGGCTCATAGTAAACTCATACTTTTAGTTTGAAGGTAATTAGGAAGGGGAATTCTTAGTAAACAATTCGCTATCACATAATCTATGGAACCCGTACAGAATTTATGTCCCTGAATTACATAATATCTTAACTGTAAAAATAATTTTTCTATATAATGTTTCAAATGTT
>JAITFM010000120.1 GCA_031281335.1 Rickettsiales bacterium
TTATTGCCCGTAAGGTTCACATCTAACAAAGGCTTAATGTATTTTTTGTCCACTAATATTTTTATGTCGCCGGTGATATCAAAATCTTCTCCTGATAGTTTTATCTTATCTGCAACTAGCTTACCCTTTTCTATCTTCAACGAAAAACCCAAGTCTTCAATTTTTGTATCATTTAGCGTAAAATCACTAACACTGGTTTCTATATTTACATCATACTTCGGACTTTTCAACCATCGCACTTTAGATAAGCTACTAAGTAATGGATAATCGTATTTGTCAGCGTTAAGGTTATGTACAATAAATCCGCCACCAATCACATTACGTTTTTCTGTGTGACTTACTTTAATTAATCCCTGCAAAAATTCTTTATCATTCAGCAACCTAATGTCTGAAATAGACAATATCCTAGGTGCAAAGTGTAATTTGGAACTTATCGTAAATTGATTTTTTTCGCTTTCTTTCATCCTTATAGAAGGGAAAAAGCATGAAATGAACGACTCGAAATTATCTCCTTTTACCAATAAACCACCATTAAATTCAGATAAGGTACCACTATTCGAGACTTTTCCCGATAGGTGAGACATGTTATTGGTTCCAGGAAATTGAAGTAGCGTATCAACTTTTACTTCGCCATCAGCGAATTTTAACATAGCGTGAAATTTATCCAATACCCTGTTTTGGTATTGGATATTTAAAACCTCCATATTAAAGTCCAGGCTCAAGTTTTTTGGCACAACATCTCTAAAGCACTCTAGGAGATCCTTTATCTCCGTTGTTTTTCGTGAGTCATTTTGTATAGAATCCAAATCAACTCTACTAAAGCTAATATTGGCATTAGTGTGATTATTTTTTCTATCATTTCGTATTGTACCGCTGGCTTGCATGCTTTTGGAATCGATTTTCAAATCAGTTGCTACAAACTCATCTTCATTGAGGTTGATGTTAGACGATATCTCGATATTTTCACTAGGGATAGCGTAAGCAAGAAAGCTAAGATTGATAATCTTTGCTAGATCACTTACAAAATCAGAACTGTTATTAATTGTCAGCGTTAGCTTGCCCTGGAGCCCTTCTTGATCTCTGTTGCCTGTAAATAGCAACTTTATAAAGTTTGATTCGACATTAATGTGTACATTCTTTTTTGTAATATCAACCTTTCCTGAAAAATCATAATTATTATCACCTACCTTCACTTCACCTGAGAAGTGCCCATTTCTCTTAATGGCAATCTCTTTTATGTTAACAATATTGCTATAATCAACGAAGTTATTGTTTAAACTTACTTGACTGTCTTTTATTATTATATCAATCTTACTGGCTTTTTCATTTGTAATATCAACAAAATTTTCTTTACTGCTTTTCATACCAAATAATGTGATTGACTTTGGTTGTAGCGAAAGTAAAAACAACGATAGAAGAGACGGCCTTACTTCAATTTTATTTATGCTAATCAAATCTGATAATTTTTGCTCTTTACTGTTGTTGGACTGAATGTACACGTTATAAATAGTGAGTTTTGGGGTAATTAGTGAAACTTTGACTTTTCCTCCAATGCGTACTTTAGCGTTGTATGTATTTTCTAATTTTTGCACAATGTGCTCCTTGTAGCTATTCCAGTCCTTAAAAGTTGCAGCAATGTGCAAAAGGATTAGTACCAAAGAGATTGATAATATTGTGTATATAGAAAATCTCATAGTTTTATATACTTAAAATCGCCCATAAACATTAGATAAAGAGTACCAAAATAAACAACTACACTTAAAAATATTAGAGCTGCTAAATGGATGACACGAGCAAATATTTTATCGAGAAATAGCTCTGCTGATAAGGAACTAGAAACATAAAGAACTACTGACATGACCAACGTTGCAATAAGAATTTTTACGATATTTAATAGTAATACTTGGCTAATCTTATACATTTTATTTATTGTTAGATAATTAATTAGCAGAATAGAATTTATCCAAGTGGAAATGGAAGTAGCGATAGCAATTCCTGTGTGCTGGTATTTGTGCATTAACAAGAGGTTTAGCACCACATTAATTCCAAGGCACATTAGTGAGAATATAGTTGGTATTTTTAAATTGCCCTTAGCAAAAAACGTGGGTAGCAATACTTTATTTATAATAAATGCAGGTAAAGAAAGAGAAAGCGCTATCAACGTAGGAGCAGTTTGCTGCACTGCGTAGTGATCAAACTTACCGTAAGAAAAAAGCGTAAGTAAAATTATTTCAGGAATAATAATAAAAGCAGCAGTTGTTGGCATAACTAATATTAATCCTACACTGAGAGCTTTGCTTTGTATTTTGGCTATACTTTCAGTATCATTTACTTGTTTTGAGATTAAAGGAAGAAGCACTGTACCAATTGCAGTACCAATTACTCCTTGCGGTAGTTGATTTAGTCTGTCGGCATAATATATATAAGACACTGCATTTGGTATAAAACTGGCCATAATTGTATCAATCCATAGGCTTATCTGAGTTACACAGTTGTTGATAATTGCTGGTATTACACGCTTAAAAAACAACTTTACTTCATTACTCAATTTTATGCTAAAAAAAGATGCAGCCTTCAATTTGTATGCACTAAACAGCATCAACAATAGTTGAAAAATCCCTCCAATCAGGACGGCTATGGAGAGATTGTGAGCTGGTGTTTTTACGTAAGGCACAAATAAACTAACAATTAAACAGAGATTCAAAATGATCGGTGCAATGGCTGTTGAAGCAAAATGTTGCTTTACTTGCAACATTCCCCCAATAAGTGATGCTATTGAAATAAAAATTATGTAAGGCATCATAATTCTTGATAAAGTCACAGTGAGGGCAAGTTTGCTTTGGTCAAATCCAGGAGTGAATACTTGGATCATATAAGGAAAGAAAGTCTGCGTAATAAGGCAAAAAATCAATAAAACAATAAACGTGAGAGATATTACGCTACTCGCAAAGCTAAATGCCTTTTTATTATCACGTGATTCTGCTGAATATAGCGGTATAAAAGAGGTAGTGAACGCTCCCTCTGCAAAAAACGCTCGAAATAGATTGGCAAAACGAAACGAAGAAAAAAATACATCTGCAAGAGGAGTTGCGCCAACAACCATGGCAATTAATATATCCCTTATTAGCCCTGAGATTCTTGAAATAGCTGTAAAAAAACTAAATGTGAAAATACTTTTAAACATTGCTATTTACCACTACTCCAGATTATACTCAGTGTCAATAGACTCTTCGCATGTCAAACTAGCTTTGACATGTACAAAAAAACTACTTGACAAATTCCGCCGACTTCATTATCATAGCAATAAGGGTATTTCTGACTCAAAACTTGTTTTTGATCTGCAGGCTCAATGACAAAATTCAGTAAAAAACTCAGG
>JAITFM010000020.1 GCA_031281335.1 Rickettsiales bacterium
AAAGATAGCGACTTAATAGTTGCACTTGGTAGCGGCACTGTTAATGATATTTGTAAGTATGCAAGCTACCTCGAGAAAAAAGATTACATATCGTTCCCAACAGCAGCTTCTATGAACGGCTATACCTCTGCAAACGCTTCAATATTAATAGATGGGCATAAAAAATCGTTCGCAGCACATCTTCCCAAGGCAGTGTACATCGACATCGATATAATCGCTGACGCACCACTGCGCCTTACATTAAGCGGATTTGCGGATTTTATCTGTCGTTCAACAGTAGAGGCCGATTGGCTATTATCTCATCTGCTACTTGGCACAGAATATAACGAATTACCTTTCACACTTGTTCGCGATCTGGAGGAAATTTTGCTTAGAGAGCACCTAGCGCTTGCAAAAAGAAGTAAAAAAGTGGCCTTATTACTTATGGAAGCCCTACTAATCTCAGGACTTGGAATGGTAATATCAAAAGGCAGCCATTCTGCAAGCCAAGGAGAGCATATGATAGCTCATGCAATGGAAATGGTAACAAAAGATTATTCTTCACTACATGGTGAAAAAATTGCTGTTACAACGCTCACCATGGCTAATTTGCAGGAAAAGATATTATCAATACAAAATCCTACCATTAAACCAACCACTTTAGATGTAAAGCGTGTGGCTGAGTGCTTCGGTAATACCGAATTTACAAAAATTCTAGAGCAGAAAAAAATTCTGCAGCAAAAAATTGGAGGGATCATTCATAAAGAATGGAATAATATTTCCAGCTCAATTAAGCAAAATTTGTTACCTGCAAGACACCTGCAGAAAATATTTGAAGATTTGTCGATTCCACACTTACCAGAGCACCTAAGCTGGAACAAAGAGCAATATTGCAAAGTGATCAACCTTGCATTTGCAACAAGAAACAGATTCACCTTTCTTGACTTGGCTCACTGCATGGAAGAAAGTGAAGTTTTATAGCTAGAGCAATCAGAAAATTATTGACACCTTATTCCCTGGTGATCGCTCTATTTTACTTTCCAGCTCCAGTTCTAAAAGAGCCATTAAAGCCAGATTTGTGGACAGTCCACTTGTTAAGATAAGCTCATCTATATCAATGGGTACAGAGTTGATATGATTCACTATAACGGACTTTGCTTGTTGCAATTTTTCCTGTTTTACATTTTCCTGGTTAACGTGCTCAACATCAAATAGGCTCTTTTGCCGAGGAGGTAAACTAAACCTAATACCCTCTATTATATCGTCAGCGGATTCGATAAGTTTAGCACCGTTCTTAATTAAATAATTGCTACCACTAGAGCGCAAATCCAAAGGGAAACCAGAAACTGCAAACACCTCTCTTCCTTGATCTAAGGCAAAATTTGCTGTTATTAAAGAACCGGAACTTTTCGATGCTTCAATCACTGTTACACCGAGTGACAAGCCAGATATAATTCGATTCCTTTAAGGAAAATACTGAGGCTTTGGTTTAGTTGCAAATGGAAGCTCAGTAATTACTAATCCACCATCTTCAGTGATTTTCTTGTATAGATCAGAATTTTCTCTTGGGTACACTACATCAATTCCACTCGCTGTAACAGCAATGGTAGGATGATTTTTGTATATCACACTGTTTGCTGCAGTATCGATTCCTCCTGCAAGCCCAGAAACGACAATGAACCCCGCTTCACTCAAATCAAGAGCCAGCTTACTGGCAAAATTTCTCCCATTAACCGAAGAGTTACGACCACCGATTATTGCAATTATCTCACGGCTTAATAACGACACATCACCAAGTGCAGTTATTACAGAAGGATAACCCGGTATATTTCTTAAAATATCAGGGTAATCTGGATCACATGCAGGTATAATTTTGGCTCCAATTTCCCTTGCATTATTGATCTCTTTTCGTGCATCTTGAATATTATATACCTCTTTATCGTTAGTGAGCCCATCGAGATATTTTAACGCTTCATCCAGTGAACCGCACGCTCTTAGCACACTAGAAAACTTTGTTGGTCCTAAAGTTCTAGCTAGGCTCAACCATATCTTTAATTCTTCATTATTCAATTTACTTATCTTCATAAAGGGATTTTCTTCCAATTACTTAGAAGATACCCAATATTTATTAGCATTTAAACTATAATAATAACCAAAAGACTTGAATTTCTTATTGGTTCAGTGTACCCAAGATGTATAAATATACATCGCTTTATGACTCACTTTGTTACGGACAAATGCATAAAATGTAAATATACGGACTGCGTGGAAGTGTGTCCCGTTGACTGCTTCTATGAAGGTAAAAACATGCTTGTAATTAATCCAGATGAATGTATTGATTGCGGAGTGTGTATACCAGAATGTCCAGTAGATGCAATTGTAACTGACGATTCTGTAAAGGACATTTTAGAACTAGATGAAGAGTTACTGAGCAGCGAACAAAAAACCTTCAAATCATTTTACAACATAAATGTGGAATACTCGCAAAAATGGCCAAATATTACGGCTAAAAAACAACCTCTAGATGAAGCAGAAGAGTATAAAGAAAAAAAAGACAAAGCAGCTTATTTTGGTGAAAATCTAGAATAATGCTACTGAAGGAAAAAGAAACCCTCACGGTTGTTGTTTTTGGTTGCTAGCAGCGGTTATGTTGTTTGTGTTTTTAATAGCTACAATGTCAACTAGCTTACTTGGTTAATCCAAATAGCAATACAGCAATTTTACTGCTATTTAACTGTTAATAGGTACATTAGACGATTATGTGGAGGGTAAAAATGGACATTAAAGTGAACCGTGCGGGAATTACTAAACGCATTGCAGCGTATGTAATTGACCAAATGATATTCCTAGTCTGTTATTCATTATTTTATTTATTAATTTTATTCATATTATCAGGAGAACCCATTGCCGATGTTTTTAATTATGTCTTTCCTGATACTGACATTGATACGAACTTTGTATCAGAACGATATGAAATATTAGAAGACTTAGATATATTATTGAAAGATTTAGTATATATAGCATTAGAAGTATTAATGATAACAAGACTTGGTTGGACTCCAGGAAAGTTGCTACTTGGTATATGCATAAAAGATGCAAACACACTTAAAAACGCTGCTTTAATACAAGTAGTGATGAGAAGCACTCTCAAGGCGCTTTTGTGGGTACCCACCTACATTCCTGACTGTTTTTTTATTTTACTAACCTTGGTTTTAATATTTGCAGTATTTGATAAACGCAAACAGCTTTTCTACGACAAAATTGCAGAAACAGTAGTAATGGATTATAGGTCTGAAGAACGCCACCCAAGACTAAACTATGTATACGCGGGAGTAACTAGACGTGTCATAGCGCATATTATTGACAGTCTTATTATTATGGGAATTTCTTTGGTCTGTTTGATTTTTGTAGGAATAATTTTTCATATTGCTAGACCTAAACTATCAATTATACGTGTTTGCTTATCTTTTTTGCTATCGATAGTATTTGGAGTATTCATGACAAGAACATTTGGTGGTACTCCAGGACAATTGTTATGCGGCATTCATATAAAGAATGCAAATACACTTGAAAATATTACTCTAGTGCAAGCAATAATTAGGCATGTCTTGTTTGAAGTTATTCACTTTCCTATATTCATCATGAGAAGGAAATTTTTTGACAAGTATATCTCTGAATGGTGGTTTGATCCTTTGTCAGGCTTAATCTTCATGACCATAATACTAATTTTTATATGTGCAATATTTGACCGACGCAAGCAATTTCTTCATGATAAAATTGCAAAAACAGTAGCAATAGATTATAAACCCCAAAGCTAATTTTCCCTTCTGTTTACGAGGTTCACATATGTAGTTATAATTAATAAAGTTTTTCTAAGAGTGCCCATGGTTCCAACTATAGCAATTTTGAGTGGTGGATTCTCTCGTGAAAGGGAAATATCACTGATGAGCGGAAAAGCAGTAAAGAAGGCACTTGATAGCCTTTCATATAATACAATAGAAATAGATGTTGACAGCGACATTGTTGAAAAGCTTAAAAAAATTAATCCTGATCTTGCTTTTATTGCTCTGCATGGACCTTATGGCGAAGATGGTTGTATTCAAGGTTTATTAGAAATTTTAGGTATAAAGTACACACACTCAGGAGTTATGGCTTCGGCTATTGCTATGGATAAAGCAATGTCCAAGCATATATTCCAGTCGCTCGGTATTGACATCCCAAAAGGTTACATAATTAGTCGAGAAGATGTACTAAAAAGCAACGTTAAAATTGAATACCCATACGTCTTAAAACCGATCAATGAAGGCTCAAGCATTGGAGTACACATAATTTTCTCGCGTGAGGACTACTTAAAATTAAAAAACATGTTTGGTGTCATTCCAGCGCGTGACCAGGAAAAAGAAAAATGGATCCCAGTATCAAGCACTGGGATGACAAAAGACTATTCAGGAGACTTGATAATCATAGAAGAGTATATACCTGGTGTAGAGTTACATACCGCTGTATTGCTAGACGAGGCAATTGGCACTATGGAAATACGACCAAAAAATAAATTCTATGATTATGAGGCAAAATATACAGATGGGCTTGCAGAGCATATATTTCCTGCTGAAATTCCTGACGATATATATAAAATGACCTTTGAGCATGCATTGAAAGTTCATCGATTCTTAGGATGTAAAACTGTTTCTCGCTCGGATTTTCGTTATAACCCTAAGGATAATACCTTAAAAATGCTTGAGATCAATACACATCCTGGCTTTACTGAGTTGTCGTTAGTGCCAGAAATTGCAAAATTGACAAAAGGAATTGATTTTAATGAATTAGTTAAAATTATCGTTGAAGATAGTTTGCAACACAAAAGTATTAGAGACCAAGTAAATGCTGAGCAATGTTACTAGAAGCCAAAGGAGTTTTTTACGTAAGTGTGCTTTGGTTATTATAATATCACTCTTTCTTACGCTAGTACTCTATAGCTCGCTTGATAAAATCACAAGTCGATTTAATTATTACCTCACTTGGTGCAATGACTGCTTATCCAGTTTGTTACTCAGCAGTGGGTTTTCAATCGATGAAGTAGTTGTAACTGGCAATAAATTCACAAACGAAAAGGACATTCTAGGTCTGGTGGATAAAACGCAACCAATTATGTATATATCGCTTTCAAGACTTGCTAATAGTGTACAATCCGTAAGCAAATGGATAAAACATGTAAGAATTCATAGAACTTTGCCCAACACCTTACATATTAACATAGATGAACATAAACCATTTGCTCTCTGGAAAGATGATAACAGGACTTCGGTAATTGATTCCGAAGGTAAAGTAATCACAGACGACTATCCGATAGATAATCTTGTTGTAATCACAGGACAAAACTTGTTATCGAACCTAAAATTTGTTAAAGACATATTAGGGAGCAAAACTCAATTGAGTGGCTACATTTCTTCTTGTGTTTATGTAGGAAATAGAAGATGGAACATCATACTTGATAACGTCTCCACAGTAAAACTGCCTGAAGATAATCCTCATAGCGCATGGGATTATTTAAATCACTTGCAAAATACAACTGATTTTACTTTCAGTGATTGGAGCATAATTGATATGCGTATTACCGATAAAATCTTTGTGAAGAGGTGATCTGCTGTCATCCAAGTAGGTAACAGTGGAAAAGCTACCCAATAGAAACAAAAAAACTACTTGACAAATCTCACTAAACCCATTATCATAGTACTGAAGCTATTTATTTATCTTCGCAATCTGTGCAGGTTAATGACAAAAAACTTAGGGTATTTGGCGTCTCATGTTTAAATTTTTGCACTATGTGCACCTCACGTCTTTTTAAAACTTCTAGTTTTTACCTATACAAGCTGAAACGCGCTTATAAGTCGTTTAAGACAGTATAGAACATCAAATAGACAAGGGAGAATTTGAATACTAGCTGCCTCAGAGTTTTTTTGTCTTTTTTTTCTGCTTAGTAAATTTCTTAATGTTTGCAGTTTAGGCTATTTGCATTTAAAAGTAGCTGAATCGTAGCGTTGAGGATAAAAACGCCGATATTTGAGGTACATATAAATAATTAGCCACCGACGGGACTTCTTTTGCTTTTTTTCGTTTAGTAAATTTCTTAAGCATAAAGATTATGCCAACTTTCGTTATCAAACAAGATACACAATAAATTCGCTACACCTTTAATCGTGAGGAAAATTTTTAATTTACCATTGGGATTTCTCTTCAATCCAAGCATTTTTTATATAGACAGGTCCTTTTTTTAAGGAAAGAAAACATAAATCATACCTAACCGAATGATCTAAAAAACTAAGGTTTTTACTTAGAAAATATTTAGAGGAATTTATAATAGACTGACATTGAAGAGAAGATATCGGTATTTCTTTTCCAAGTAAGCTTGTTTTAACTTCTATAAAAATCAGTTCTTTTTTTTTTAGATACAATTAAGTCAACTTCACCAAACCTACAACGATAACGGTGCTTTATAACATTGTACCACTTTAACTTTAAATATATTAAAGTTAATAACTCACCAAAATAGCCTATAAAATAGCGTAACTTACTTATCATAAGAAAGAAAATTATGATAATAATTAACTTTTTGTA
>JAITFM010000073.1 GCA_031281335.1 Rickettsiales bacterium
TGGATTCCAGCGTCACGCACTGGAATGACACCAGATTGTGCTGCTAATGGTGTATTATTTAAATGCGAAATTACCAAAGAAGAATTCGAGCAAGCAATCAGTCCTTTGGTTAATAAGACTATCAATATAGTCACTCGTACTATAGACGATATAGATCTTAAAATTGATGATATAAAAGGAGTAATTTTAGTTGGTGGTGCAACTAGAGTGCCATTAGTTCACGACTCACTAGTCAAGCTCTTTGGAAATAAGGTACTGAATGATGTAGATCCAGATAAAGCAGTTGTTATTGGGGCAGCTTTGCAGGCTCATTATTTAACTTCAAGCTCAAAAGATAGGAACATTCTCTTGGACGTTTTGCCTTTATCACTTGGCATAGAAACTATGGGAGGGATAGTTGAAAAAATCATACCAAGAAATACGCCATTGCCAGTTTCAGAAACAAAAGAGTTTACAACTTACGTCGATGGGCAAACGGCAATGAAAATTCACGTTTGTCAGGGAGAACGTGAAATGATAGAAGATAACAAATCTCTAGCGCAATTTGAACTCAAAGGTATACCACCACTGCCTGCAGGTTCTGCAAGAGTTGAGATAGAGTTCACAGTTAATGTTGACGGGATATTGACTGTTACTGCACGAGAAAAAACCACTGGAATTGAGCAGACAGTTGAAGTAAATTCAAGTTTTGGCTTAAGTGAAGCCGACGTTCAAGATATGGTTAACCAGTCAGTAAACAACTTTGATGAAGATATGAAGGCTCGTTCCCTTGCAGAAGCTAAAATTAATGGCAACAAACTCATACATTTGATTGAAGGCGATAATAGTCTTTCCTCTGATCAAAGGTTAAAAAATCTACTGCAAGACGCAAAAAAAGCGTTACAAGGAAATGATCTGAGTGAAGTCAATAATGCTATCGCCAAATTAGAAAACTCTTCCTTAGAGTTGTGTGAATTGACAAATAGGTAGAGTTTACACAGCTTTGTGCAACATCCTGTCAAATCTCAGGGCAACAGGCACTCTAAAATTAAATGGCAACCAATCAACTTTGCCTAGTTTAAACGATAAACCAACTATGCTCACGCGCCCAATTATGTTTTCCATTGGTACAAAACTAATTTCAGGAAATCTACTATCAAAAGAATTGTTTCTATTGTCTCCCATAACAAAAAATTGATCGTTAGGTACGTAATAAACCGGAGTATTATACAATAGCTTATTGGAAACATTATCTATCAAAATCTCATGTTTTCTTCCATCTGGAAGTGTTTCTATATACCTTGGTATACTGCGGCTTGATTCATAATCAAAAAAACTTTCAATTTGCCTTCGCTTTACCTTCTGATCATTTAGGTATAATTCTCCCTCTATCATTTGCACTTTATCGCCTGGTATTCCTATTACTCGTTTAACGAATCTGATGCTATCGTTTTTCGTAGGTTTAAAAACTATTATGTCACCACGCTCTGGAGGAGTATAAAAGATCCTGCCGCTAAAGATGTTTGGAGAGAATGGAAAGGAGTGTTTACTGTAACCATATGAATATTTACTAGTAAAAATATAATCTCCTTCAAGCAGAGTGCTTTTCATCGAACCAGAAGGGATATGAAATGGCTCAAATAAAAAACTTCGTATTGATAGCGCAATCAGCAGTAAAAAAAACAATGAAGATAAAAATCTTCCTGTTCTTGCTATCCAATTTTCCCTCAATTCCTCCAACTTTTCCAACTTCGTTTTTCTTATAAATTTTAGCTTATTATAACACATAAAAGTAGTAATGTGAAATTTTACTCGTAGGCGTTGTTTCTCACCTTGCAACCTGTGCGGACTTTCTTCTACCACATTTATATACGAACCAATTTGCCTAACTTTGTTGCAACAGTTTTACGTTTCTATTTTCATAGCCACATTTTTACGCGGCTTGTTCTCACAAATATACGTACTTTTTTACAGTTTTTGCAAAAAGTAAATAATTGGATTTTTTGCGATGCTAGTCTATGGTACGTTCTTCATGAATTACTTTTTCTTAACCTTTATTGATCAAGATACAACGAACTAAAATAACAACCTATAATTAAACTTCACAGGAATATATGTTGACTTCTGTATCAAGGTATGTAACAATTAAAATTATGTTGTTTTTCGATTGAGGTGGGTTGCGCATATTCAAAAATGGTGGGAGGAGATATTCAGCGCAATAGATGCTGAAGGTGATGTAATTAAAAAAATAAAAGAGAAGTTAAAAGAAAAAGATCAAGAAATATATAAGTGTTGGGAGAGGGGTCAATTTAGCATACATTACAAAGGATTCTTTTTACCATCTAAATCTAGACTTGGTGAGATAAGGAGTGGCACGTTGTTGCATGTAGCTGCTTACAGTAAGCATTTAGGTATGGTTAAATACCTTGTAGATAAGAAAAAGCTTGATGTTAATACAGGGGACGGTTGGGGCGGCACTCCTTTACATTGGACTGCTAGAGAAGGTAACTTAGATACAGTTAAATACCTTATAAATGAAAAAGGTGCTGATCCTTTATTAAAGGGTGAGTGTAATAACATTCCAAGAGACACAGCCAGAGGTGAAAGTACGATACAGTTTCTAAAAGAGGCAGAAGATAAACAATCAATCAATAAAGCAATAAAAATTGGTGTTGTTTGTGGTGTTATAGCTGCATTGACAGTAGGTATTGGATGTTTTGTTGTCGGCGCTCAATTATCAATATTGGCTATAGTTGGCGTAGCTGTAGCTGCTGCATTGATAGTTGGAGGCATTGCCGGTATCAGATATGCAGCACCGCCTATTAGTCAGCTAAGTGCACTGCTCTGCTGTCGGGTAACAAACGAATTTAAGTTAGTGAATTTATACTAGCTCCTTACTAGTGGATGAAAAGTTTACTTAGAAGCATTCAAAAGCCATATAGTCAAGTTAGGGAAGAAATAGTGTATCTGTTTAGCGAAATGGTAGAATGGATAGACAAGATGCTCTAAAAAGGTAATCATAGAGTAAAAGTGAGCTCACAACAAAGGATGTCACCTAAGTAGCCTTTTTTGTCATCCCAGTGCTTGACACTGGGACCCATGATACTACTTTAGTCATAAATATTTAAGAAATTTACTAAGCAGAAAAAAAAGCAAAAAAAACCCCGAGCAGCTAGTTATTCACTATCTATCTTATAACATTGGCGTTTTTGATGTCTTAAACGACTTATAAGCGCGTTTCAGCTTGTATAGGTAAAAAACCAGAAGTTTTAAAAAGACATGCAGTGCA
>JAITFM010000011.1 GCA_031281335.1 Rickettsiales bacterium
GCCAATTTAAAGTATTATAGAGTCAAAGCTCGCCACTCGGGATTTCTTTTGCTTTTTTTTTTAGCATAGTAAATTTTTTAATATAATTGCAATGCAAGATGGGGCTTGGGTTCGTAGGCCAATACATCCGAAATAAAAAGATTGAATATTTCTACAGAATTGTGTATAATTATTAATACTTTTTAAGTTAATTTCCTATGGCTTTTTCTAAATTTCTCGACCCTAAAAATGATGTAGCCTTTCGGCGTATCTTTGGTACTGAAAAGAATAAGGACATTCTTATTCACTTTCTCAATGATATCTTGGGCTTTACTGGCAAGGATGAAATAAAAGAAATAGAATTCCTCAGCACTATTCAAGATGCTGAAATTGCCTCCAAAAAGCAAAGCATTGTTGATGTTCTCTGCAGAGATGAAAATGGGGTGCAAGTGATAGTCGAAATGCAGGTCGCTAAAACTAAAGGCTTTGAAAAACGTGCTCAATACTATGCAGCTAAGGTGTATTCAAGACAGGCTAATAAAGGTGATCAATATGAAGACCTTAAAGAAATTATCTTTATCGCCATAGCAGATTGTATATTATTTACGGATAAATCTGAGTATAAATCAAAGCACACTATTCGGGATGAGGATACCAATGAACATGATTTAAAAGATTTTTATTTCACATTTATTGAACTGCCAAAATTTCCGAAAACGAAGGAAGATCAGTTGGAGAGTATAGTCGAAAAATGGGTCTACTTCTTCAAGTATGCGGAGGAAACCAGTGAAAGAGAGCTGGAAAGAATAATAGGAAGGGATGTAATAATCAAAAAAGCATATGAGGAGCTAAATAGATTCAACTGGTCAGAAAAGGAGTTCATAGCATATGAACAAGAGATAAAGCGTATTCGTGATGAGAAGGCTGTCCTCGCTCAAAAACTTGATGATGCCACTGAAAAAGGCAGAAAAGAAGGAAAAATTGAAGTGGCTAAAAACCTACTTAAAGCTGGCGTATCTGTTAACTTGATAGCTGAATCTACTGGTCTTCCTAAAGCTGAAATTGCACAACTCAAAGAAGAAGTCACGAGTTAACCGCTTAGCTACCAATATATTTTGAAGTAAGCTGCCCACGGGGCTTCTTTTGCTTTTTTTCCTCGTTTGGTAAATTTTTTAAATATTTATTGCTAAAGTAGTATCTTGGATTCTAGTGTCAGCTACTTGGATGACAAGAGAAGAATGCTGGGATGGCAGGAGGACGTTATCCAAGTAGTTGGTATTAACATTTACCAATTGGATAATCACCAGTGAAACAAGCATCACAGTATTGCGGTGCTATGTTATTGCGTTTCTCTTCCTTAACAGCCCGATATAGCCCATCGATACTTAGAAAGGTCAAACTATCCACTCCTATACTTGCCTCTATTCCCTCTATAGATTGATTTGCAGCAATTAAATCCTTGCGCTCTGGCGTGTCGATTCCATAAAAGCAAGAGTATTTAATTGGTGGACTTGAAATTTTTAAGTGAATTTCTCTTACTCCTGCATCTTTTAACATAACTATTATGCTTCTGAGTGTACTGCCACGTACTATACTGTCATCTATTAAAACTATGTTTTTACCTTTCAAAATGTGCTTATTAGCGTTGAATTTTAACTTTATTCTGACTTTACGCACTTCAGCGGTTGGTTGTATAAAAGTTCTTCCTATATAATGATTACGAATTATTCCCAGTTCCATAGGTAACCCTGAGTGCTTTGCATATCCAATAGCTGCAGGTATTCCAGAATCAGGTATTGGTACAATCATATCCACATTGTTTTTCGGTGGACTCTCCTCTGCAAGCGTTTTCCCTATTTCTTTTCTCATATCGTATATAGACCTGCCTTCCATTATGCTATCTGGTCTTGAGAAATAAACGTATTCAAAAATACAAAAGCTCGATTTTTGCTGTGCAAAAGGAAATGCTGAAGTTAGGTGGCCATTACGATCAATAGTGACTAATTCACCTGGTTCTATTTCTCTAATAAACTCTGCATTTACTATATCAAAAGCACAAGTCTCAGATGCAAGCACGTAAGAGCCGTTTAACTTTCCTAAAGCAAGGGGTCTGATTCCTGCTGGATTGCGCACTCCAATAACCATCTCTTGGTTGATTGCAACAAAGGAATAAGCGCCTTGTATCTGCTTTAATGAGTATATAAAACTCTCTAGAAAGCTATCTTTTGTATTGGTTTCTACCAAACGTACCACCACTTCTGTATCGATATCCGATTGAAAAACGCACCCCTGTTTAATTAATTGCTCGCGTATTGGAAAAATATTAATTAAATTACCATTATGTGCTATAGCAAAATCCCCAAACTTACTGCTTTTGCCAAGCATGGGCTGTGCTCCGACCTTACTACCACTTGTTGAGTATCGAACGTGGCCTATTGCATAATCTCCAGGCAAGGATTTCTTTATTGCATCTACGTCATCAAACAAACTGCTCACTTGACCTTGAAAATGATAAGAGTGCAACTTACCGTTATAACTTGTCACTACACCAAAAGACTCCTGACCTCTATGTTGCAAAGCATGAAGACCTAATATGGAGTCAAAAGCAGCGTCTTTATTGTAGCTTATACCAAATACTCCGCACTCTTCGTGCATTCCATCAAGCATAAAAACTATTTAGTAAAGTTTAATTCTACTTTAGCATATGCAAAGCACAAGCATTTTATTTACTAGATGTTAAGAAGAGCTATAAAACGCAAAAAGCCTTCCATTTCCTATACTTTCCTTCTTGTACAGTTCCAGGTATGATAAAGTATGAGACCATCATATTCTGAGACTGTACAACTGCTACGTTTTCTTTATTTTGCTTATAGCTTCTACAAGCAATGCAAATATCAATGAAGAATATAAGTATTCTTTCGGTAATTCTATGTGAAGTCCTTCAAGTATTAGGTACGCACCAACAAATAAAATAAATAGAATGGCGATTGTTTTTAAGCTAGGGCTAGATTTAATTAACTGAGCGGTATGACCTGACAAAAATATCATTGCTAGTATGGAAAACGTATATGCCATAGCAATTATTATCATGTTGTGAGTTAATGCTATAGCAGTTAATAAAGAATCGACCGAAAAAATTAAGTCTATTAATATGATTTTCAGTACAACTGAAAACAATTGCGATTGGATATCTATTTTTTTTTCGGTTTGCTTGTATAAAAAAATGTTATTCCATAGCTCCATAGAGCTTTTAACAATGTGAAATAATCTTCCTGCTATCATAAGTAGATCTTTTACTGAGATGTCAAGCGATATAGCGTGAAATATAGGTTTTTGCATTGACAATATATGCGATGTAAAAAACAGTGTCACAAAACGCATCAGTAACGCTAATCCAAGGCCTACCCTTTCTTTCAGCATGGTTGGTACTTTATCTATCGCTAGAGAAATAAAGATTAAATTGTCTACGTTAAGTATAGTTTCAAGTAGTGTAAGTATCAGTAAAGTCCACGCTTCAGCTAACATTTTTGTTCCCGTTCTAGCTTCTTTACTTTACAATAGATATGTAAAAATTAAGTGACTTCGCTTAGGCAGAGCGTAGCTTTTTATCAAGGTGAGGAATGATTGCCTCTTTGAATAGGTAGAGAGAGTGCTATAGCAACGGAATGACGAAATTACACAAGTTTTGGCATATCCCTAATAGTTATTGGCAATAAGTTCAGCAAAAGGATGATCAACATGAAAATCCTCTTTTCCCCACTCTTCGTATGTTTCTTTATCTTCCTCTTGTAGCTTAGTTTTTATTTGCTCGATTATATTATCCGCACTCAAATCTGGAGGAGCGTTTACTTCTTTAAGTATTTCTGCAAGTTTTCCTTGTGCTATAACTTTCTCCTGTCCTGTTCAATTATTGCATATTTTAATAAAAAAGTCAAGGATTCAATACTCCTTATCTTTCAACTTGACAGAGTTTATCGAACATTTCCTCAAGACACTAGATATAAATTTATAGGGGTAAGACCATTATTATCTTTCCTTAAAAAATCACTTGAGCTATACTGCAGGTCATGAACCTTAGGCAAAAAATCAAGTTTTTTTTTCTGTCTTTTATAATACTGTTTTTCCTATGGATTGTATTGTCTGGTTATTTTGAGCCGTTTTTTGTTTTTTGTGGGGTATTTTCCTCTATATTCACGTTGTTTATCTTTAAACGATTGATAGATGCTGAAAGTGCCTTTAGTAAAATCCTAAATGGCACGAGTAGATTGTCATTTTGTAAGTTGCTGGTAAGTTATATACCATGGTTGATATACCAAGTCATTCTATCGAGTATTTATGTAACAAAAAAAGTGTTACAGATCGAGCTTAAACTTGAGCCAATCACCATCCTAAAGAAATGTAAAGGACATAACGACGAGAGCATCACATTGTTTGCAAATTCAGTCACGATCACTCCTGGTACTTTAACTATCAATGTTGTAAGAAAACGGCAAACTTACCTGTCTACCATATATTTGATAGATAAAAGTCTTGAAGGCGGCGTTTCCGAAATAGAGAATAGAGTCTTGAAAACGCTGCGTTCAATCAGGTAATTGCCTTAAATAAGTTAACAGCATCCTTATGTTCTCTTACTAGGCTTTCAAGCATTTCTTTTGGAAGGCTATTGCCAACAACAGAGCATAAGTAATTGTACAAATCTTCTAGTCTTGATATGTTGTTTTTTTTCTTACTGTTGAATTTGTGTGGAAAAATATCTTCCATAATTTCAATAGCAGCAGCCTTATTTAAAAATACATTTTCACTTGTCACACTTATTCTTGCCAGGATGGTGTTGATTTCAGGTTCATCACTCGCATAAAAGTCTGACAGCCGAGCCATTTTAATGACGTATAAATTTACTATTTTTGACAGGCAATTATCAGCATATTCACAATTTTTTATTACTTCCCACTGAGTAACCTGAGATTTACTTATTTTTGCATTGTGTGGTAATTTGCTCATTAAATTTTCTCCGTTTAATCCAGTGAATAGATTATACTAATACTTTGTTAAATAAATAATAACGCGATTACAAAAATGTATGCCTATATTGATATACTTGCCCAGATACTTTAGCATTAAAGCTAATTTTAGCTGAATGCTGTCAGCGAAACCTAAAATTAGAGGGTTCATTTATGACGGAAAAAGCTGTACGCACCCTTTTCACTATAAAATAGGTTTTCCTTTTGAGCTGTTTTGTTAATATTAAATTTCACACTAAACTAACTGTGCTACAATGAAAAAAATAAAGCTCGGAATACTCATTTCAGGCAGGGGGTCAAACATGCAGTCATTGATAAAAGCATGTCAAGATTGCAGTTTTCCTGCAGAAGTTGTGTGCGTTATTACAGATAATGGTGAGGCTGCTGGCCTGAAAATAGCAAAGCAAGCAGGAATCTCAGCATTTGTTGTTAAAAGTAAACCACTTGATGCTAATAAAATTCACGAAATACTCGTTCAACATAAGGTTGATTTGGTTTGCCTTGCAGGGTTTATGAAAATTCTAAAAGCTGACTTTCTGAATAAATGGCACGACAAGGTTATAAATATTCATCCCTCTTTACTTCCGTCTTTTAAGGGCATCAATGCTCAAGAGCAAGCTCTGAAAGCAGGTGTAAAAATTACAGGTTGTACCGTACATTACGTCACTCCTGAAGTTGATGCTGGAGCCATAATCGCTCAAGTTACTGTGCCAGTGTTACCAAACGATAACATTCAAAGCCTTTCAGAACGTATTCTAGCTGAGGAACATAAGTGCTACGTGGAGGCAGTGAGGTTAATAGCAGAAGGATTAACTTTTAGTGTTCCTTCCAACTTCAACAAAAAATAAATTTTCAGGATCTAGCAAAGAACTTGCCAATTTGTTTACTTCCTCTAATTTAACGTCATTAATAATGTTCGTATAATTATTTATACGATTAACATCACGATCGTTTATCTGTATATCATCCAGCAGTATTGCTGTATTTGTATTATTGGATAGAGAAAAGGCAAGGTTATTTACTAAACTGGTTTTTGTATCCTTAAACAATTGTTCGTCGATTCCCTCTTTTTTTACCTTACTCAATACGTCTTTTACTGCTGATATAGCTTTGCTAGCAGTAGAACTATCAGTACTCATAAATCCAAATATAGCACTTCCATGTTTTTTGGGAATAATGCTTGCACTAATACCATAAGTAATGCCCAGATTTTGTCTCAATTCTTTCATTAGTATTGAATTTAGCCCCATGCCACCAAGTGCATCAATTAAGACACTAGCGTTATAATAATTGGGGTCTTCATATGCCATACCTTTCTGAGCAAAAATTATGACACTCTGTGGTATATCCATAAAAATGTTCTTACTTTCTGCGGAACCAAAATCATTTTTTACAGGTATTTTTTTAACTTTTGATCTTTTTGATGGTAATTTAGATAAATATTTATCCAGTAGCGTACTAATTTCTTCCTTTGTTGCGCAACCAACAACACTGATAACTATGTTGTCCTTGGCAAAATTGCGCTTTATGTATGTTAAAACATCATCTCTAGTAATGCTCATTACAGTATCAAGAGTTCCATATCCACTTTTTGAGTAAGGATGTTTTTTAAACAACAACGTCTCTAGTTCTTTTCCAGCAACAAAATAAGGATTTTTTTCAAGATTATTAAAAGTAACTTTTGCTTTTTCGAAAACTCTATTTAACCCTTCAGGGTCAACTTTAGGACGCATTATAGCGTCACTTAGTAACGAAACTGCGTCCTCTAAATTCTCAGACAGAGTATTTAATGAAACCCTAAATGCTTCTAAATCGGCAATAAAACCTAAACTAATCCCTTTATCTTCAAGCTTTTTCGCAAAATCTTTGGCATCATTTTTTCCTGCCCCCTCTTGAATTACAAGAGAAGTAAACCAAGTAAGCCCCTGTTTTTCCGTGTTCTCATACGCGTAGCCTGCATCTTTGAACGATATATTCAATGAAACTTTTGGTAAATTGCAATTTTCAACAAATAAAAACTTAAATCCTTTACGGGTAGTAACCTCCTCTATATTTAGGTTACCACTTGCTTGTAAGTTAAAGCCTAGACAGAAAAAAAGTATAAATACAAGTTTACTTATCTTCATTATTACCTCCTTTTGGTAGCAAACGACCGACTAATTTGTTAGTAGAAAAGATAGTGCGAATTTTGTTATTTACATTCTCTAAATTAACATCATTGATTTTACTATATGAAATATCTATCTCATCAAGTGGAATATCAAGTGCTAGATGTGGTATATAAAACATCGCTATACTAGTTAAGTCAGATAGCTTATCAAACTGTGCTGCTTTGTATTTAGATTTTGCACTTTGCAACTCCTCATTTGTTATTCCTTCAAAGATAAAGTTATTAATAGCGTTATCTAGCTCTCTTTCAATAACATCCAACTTCATTCCGCTTTTCGGAGTCACCTCAATATCAATGTAGCTATCGCTAAAGGCTAAACTGCCATAATAAGTAGATACTGATACTGCCACACTTTTATCCAGAACCAAATCTTTATATAGTTTACTAGATTTGCCACCCCCTAACACTTCAACTGCCAAGTTAACAGCGGAGGTTTCATCCATGTTCTTGAATAAAGGAACACGATAACGAAAATACAAAACCGGTTCTTTTACTTCAGTGCTTTCTAAAGTTACCGATAGATCTGCATTATGTGCTGGATCCTGATTTGGGTAATGCCTAATTGTAGGCTTAGCTTTAATTTCCCTATATTTTTCTCCTGCTAATTCCACCACTTCATCGAATTCTACGTCACCAACAACCAGCAGGATTGCGTTGTTTGGGTGGTAATAGTTATCATGAAACCTTATTATGTCATCCTGGTTGTAAGTTTTAATATCGCTTTCCCAGCCAATAACAGATCTGCCGTAGCCAGTACGGTAAAATGCACTATTCATTTCTTCCCATAGCAAATTGTTAGGATTATTATCAAACCTCATCTTCCTTTCCTCTAGCACGATGTTTTTTTCTCTATCTATTTTGTCTTGAGTAACATTAAAATTGCCCATTCTATCTGCTTCAACTTCCATTGCCAGTGGTAAGTCTTTTTTTAGGACTAATTCGTAGTAACAGGTATATTCTCTAGTGGTAAATGCGTTAAATTGCGCTCCAATGCTACTCATAGTGGATTCTATGTCTTTAAATTTTCCTGTAGTTTCAAACATTAAATGCTCAAAGTAGTGAGCCAATCCTGCTTTGCCGATTGGGTCATCCATCCCCCCAACTTTATATATTACTGCATGTAAAACGGCTGGGATCCGATGATTAGGTACGACATAGATATCTAGCCCATTACTGAGTTTAGCATGCCTTATACTGTGTTCTATATTTGCAGCCTTCAGAGAGATTGGGTGAATGAGAAACAATAAAGGTAATATAAAGAAAATAAAAAATCTGTGAAGCATTGTTCTAACCTATGAATTCGAAACAACAATTTTATTCCTCATTTTGTTTAGAAATGAATCTATCATATATGTACCACTTAT
>JAITFM010000125.1 GCA_031281335.1 Rickettsiales bacterium
TGGGTAAAAACCCGAAGTTTTAAAAAGACAGGCAGTGCACATAGTGCGAAAAATTAAACAATAGTACGCCAAATACAAGTTTTCTTGTCATTTTAACCTGCACAGATTGGGAAGTTAAAGAAATAGCTTCACTACTATGATAAGAGGGTTGAAAGAATTTGTCAAGTAGTTTTTTCGTTCTGTCTTCTAAGGCTTTTGCTCGTGACAACCACCGTGCCTGCGATCTTATCGTGCCAAGTTTGGCAGCGTTTGTCGAAATTTGACCATATAAAACCCAAAAATAGTGGCGCAACTGACAATATAAAGGAGAAAAACCTCTTCGTTACTTGCTTTAGGGTCATTTTTCCAAAAGTCTGTTCATCCACAACTCTGAGCCCAAGTAGCAGCTTTCCTGGCGTAGCAGCGAACCTTATCCACATATATGCAACATAGCTAAATAGCATAATAAATTGGACTATTTGATTTAGGATCCATAGTTTACCAAGTCTACTCTGCATTGCCTTTTCTTCCGCAGAAATCGGCGCTTGCACCTGATATTTTGCAATTATTTCGCTCAATACTTTTCTGTCCTCTGAGTTTGTAAAGAGCTGATTTGCGGCCAGGCTGCAGAACTGTAAGAACAAAACGATGATAATTAGGTCAAGCAATACCGATATATAGCGCCTAAATCCCGTTACATAGCATATTCCACTTTCATCCTTTTTCACCTTTTGAATAGCATTCATAGAAGAGAGAATAGAAAATAAGCGATCAAAAAACCTGTGTAACATATGCACTTTCCAACATTTGAGTGCCCCTGGCCGGACTTGAACCAGCATGCTTTTGCAAGCAACAGATTTTGAGTCTGCCGTGTCTACCATTCCACCACAGGAGCTTAAGTTTCAATGCTATAGGCAACACAAAATTAGTCAAATTTTTTTACCTTTACATCTTTCAAATGAGGACTAAATATTCTACAATAATCGATAGTTACTCTAAAAATTTAGAATGAATGAATTAGCTAATCTCATCGATTCAAGAAGCGTAGATAAAGAAATATGCAAATTACCACGTAACTTGGAAGCGGAGCAAATGCTCATCGGTGCAATGATTCGTGACAATAGAATTTGTGATGCAGTCGAAGATATGATCACAGCAGACAATTTTTATGATCCATTGCATCAAAGCATTTTTACGCAGATATCTAAAACCAGAAAACACGGCATAGTTGCTAATGAACTGAGCCTCAAAATGTTTTTTGAGAACGACGAAGCATTTACCAAGTGCGGTGGAGTTGAATATCTTGCAAAGCTCGCAGCGAAGGCGAGTATTGCGCTTGATATCTATAGTTTGACTAGAATAATCCGTGATACTTACTTAAGAAGGTGCTTAATCAAGCTCGGGCAGGAGATAGTTGATGATAGTTACAGCTATGATATCGAAAACCCTGCACAGACACAAATTGAACAAGCAATGACCAAGTTGTTCAATTTAGCAGTAAAAAAGCAAGGCGAGAAGACGTATATAAAGCTTGCAAGCTCAGTTAAAGATGTAGTTGAAAAGATCAGCACGCTGAAAAATAATCCAGAAGCGCTGGGCATTACAACCGGACTCCAAGACCTAAATCAGCTTCTTGGTGGTTTGCAGAAATCTGACCTATTAATTCTAGCTGCAAGGCCTTCTATGGGTAAAACAGCACTGGCGCTAAACATTGCCCTTAATGCTTGTAAGATTTTACAAAAAAGAGCAGATAAACAACACTGCGTAGCGTTTTTCTCACTTGAAATGTCAGCGGAACAATTAACTGCAAGATTGATCACCATAGATTCGGGAATTAGTTATTATAAGGCACTGACCGGAAGAATTAGTGATTTTGAATTGCATGAATTCATTAATGCTAGTACAGAATTGTCTGAATTGCCTTTCATCATAGATGACACTCCTGCACTGTCAATTAGTGCTCTTCGTACCAGAATACGTCTGCTGTATCAATTATATAATGTAGAAGTGGTATTTATCGATTATCTGCAGTTAATCAGAGGAACAACAAAAAGGAGTAATGAAAATAGAGTGCAAGAAATCTCGGAAGTGACGCAGGGTTTGAAAGCAATTGCAAAGGAACTAAATATTCCCATTGTTGCACTATCGCAGCTCTCCCGTTCTGTTGAGCAAAGAGATGATAAAAAACCACAACTTGCTGATTTGCGCGATTCAGGAAGTATAGAACAAGATGCAGATATAGTAATGTTCCTCTACAGAGAAGAATATTATGAGCTAAGAAAGCAGCCAAGTGAAGGAAGCAATAAACATCGAGAGTGGCAAGAGAAGATGGAGAAAATTAGAAATATTGCAGAGCTCATTATCGCAAAACAAAGGAACGGACCAATTGGCAGTGTAAAGCTATATTTTGACTCCAGCAGAGGTGCATTCAAAGATTACACGGAGAGGCACAGTTCATAGCCCTCAGCAATCTTTTATCAACACCTATCCTCGCTATAGTTTACTAATTTATTAATAAACTTGACATATCTCTCCATCTGTGCTACAGTTTTAATAATAAATTAATTCTAGTGAGGTATATAATGAAAAATATATTTAATAAAACTAACGCGCCTTATCTTGTGAGTGGTGCTTTGGCTATCGGAACTCTATTGGCATCAGGAATATTTGCTGTAGCTCCTTATATTGGTTTCCTGGCTCCAGTTGCAGCTCTAAATCTTGGCCTTCCATTTATTGTTGGTAGTGCTGTGCTTTCTACTGTGATTATGGGACTTTCAATTGTAGGAATTTGGCAAAAGAGAACTGCAGACAAGACTATCTCTGAGAAAGATGCTCAACTGACTGAGAAAGTAAAAGAGATAGAAAATAAAAACTCTCAGGTAGTTTTGCAAGAAGAAATTATTCTCAAGCGTACGAAGGAGGTAAATACTAAAGAAAAAGAAATTTCTAAGCTAGAAGCTCAACTTGTTGAAAAGAATAAAGAGTTAAAAGATAAGGATACAGTTATTTCTTATTTGGGTGCTCAAAGTGTTAAAAAAGATGCTGAAATGCAAGAACAACTAGATAAAAAGGTAAAGTACATTATTAATTCTGATGAAGATGCTAGGAGAATACATCAAGAGCATAAAGAAAGGAATCGAGAAGAAGTCTTGAATCCTGTAGCTTTTAGTGATCTGTTCGATGAAAGTCCTAGCTCAGAAAACCATTCAACTCAAAATGGTCAAAGCTGGACTGAGTGGTGTACAGACAAGGCTAAAACAGCAGCTCAATTAGCAATGAGAGGAG
>JAITFM010000032.1 GCA_031281335.1 Rickettsiales bacterium
TGTAAGAGAGAATCGGACGCCAAGTTTTTGAGAGAACAGTAAACAACTCACATTGCGGGGTTTCTTTTGTCTTTTTTTTTAATTAGTTAAAATTTTAACCAATCTCATTTTTTTCACAAAAAAATTGCTTGACAAGTTTTGACATTTCCCTTATAATAACATTATGGGTATTTACAACCCCAAGGTCAGCTACTTGTCAAGCGTATAGGACATTAACGCCAAGTTATCAAAATAGATATTGACCAGGGCTTCTTTTGCCTTTTTTTCTCATCTGGTAAATTTCTTAAATATCTATTACTAAAGTAGTATCCTGGATCTCAGTGCCAGCTACTTGGATGACAAGAAGGGGTTACTTGGATAACAGGAAGAGTGGTGCTGGGATGACACCATTGTTGACTGGCAAAACGGTATCTTTAATTTGTCCTATTACCATTGGAATTTGGTATGAGAAACCATAGTAAATCTCTTGCATAACCTGCTTTCTGATTTTGCGTCGAAACTTGCTTATGTTTCTCAAATACTTTAAGTATTCCGCGGTGCTAATCTGCGTTTCTCCTAAAAATTCCTTACCATAATGCAAGAGATCTAGTGCAGAATAGACGCAAAAATAGCTTATTTTGTGTGGCACAAATCGTGCATTTTTTGATATGCATTTTGAAACCCAAGTAGGGAATAAGTGTCATCAACGGTTGCTGCTTTTGTTTTTCCATTGACCACCATTGATAATCCTTGCTTCATCCTGAGAATTAACTCTTGGTCTGTTTTTGTGTGCTCTGCCCACGCGAGACTTCCCTGTATTATGGGCAATGTATATTTAACTTTTTTATCGACATTAAGAACTACAGGTTCCTTATCATACTGGAAACCAGAGGTAACGCTGACCTCGTCTGCTTTTTTATCGACATAACTGACCATTACATACGGCTTACGATCAGTTGTATAATGCTCACTTTTCTTCTTAGGATAAGACACGATATAGCATACTTTTTCCCCATCTTCTGATGCAGTATACACAAGCCAATCTTTATATTTTTCTTTCAATTGCACATCACTAACCGATGCGAGAGCACTTACTGAAAAAAATGTTAAAAGTGCAAAAAACCTACGCATGCAAGCCAAATTTTAAACTCTCCGATTGTATATGTTGTCTTACCTTACTCATCGCCTGCTCAGCTAGCTGTCTTATTCTTTCTCTTGAAACACCATATTTTTTACTAAGCTCATCTAGAGTTTGAGTGTTTTCAGACAAATATCTACTGACAAAGATGTCTCTTAACCTTTCGTTAAGGTTTGCCAGTGCATTGTTTAAAATTGTTTCTTTTAATTCTTTCTCTTCATAATTTTGGTAAGTTATTTCTTGACTAACCGAGTTACATGGAATCATATCTTGTAACTCCTTTTTAGAGTCATCACCTATCTTTATACACTTATTTAGCGACTGATCCTTACAAGCTAAACGGTAACCCATCTGTACAACATCTCCTTCAGATACAGAAAGTTCATCGGATATTGCTTTTATTTCCTCGTTACTTAAAGTTTCTCTGTTTGTATATCGTAAAATCCTTTTTTTTATTTTACGCAAACTAAAAAATAGCTTTCTTTGCGCTTGCGTTGTGCCTATTTTTACAAACGACCAAGATTTCAATATAAAGTCTTTTATTGAAGCTTCAATCCACCACACCGCATAAGTCGAAAAGCGAAACCCTAAATCAGGATTAAACTTTTTCACTGCGTGCATTAAACCCATGTTTCCTTCCATGACCAGGTCCATAAGCAGCAATCCATAGTTTTTGAATTTCATTGCAATTTTCACTACCAAATTCAAATGACTGGTAATCAGCTTATGAGCAGAAGAAATATCTTTATATTGGTGCCAATTTTTTGCTAATTGTACTTCTTCTTCTTGGGAAAGCATAGGAAATTTTCGCACCTCAGCAATATACTGCGTGAGATTAGTGCTACTGTTAATACATAAGCTTGCTGTTGGGATTAACATAACAACTTAAATTAAAACTCCATGCATATAATATATTGATTTTCTGACAAAAATTCAAGATTTAATTTAAAAAAGTATGTATATCTCTGCACCTAACTAGGACCTCAGATGTCTTAGCACTGGCTGCCAGCATATAACTCCATAAACTAAAGTAGCCTACATATGTCATTCCAGTGTGTAAAAACACTGGAATCCACATTTCTTTTTTCTAGGTCCCAGCACCAGTTACTTGAATGACAAAACTGGGACAACAAGAAGAGCTGCTAAGACGGACTAGAAGTTAAGTGCTACTCCAGCTTCTGCACCAATAGTGCTGTAAAGAACTTTATATGCGTCTTTAGTGACTTTTGTTTCTTTTTCACCACCTGATTTAGCCACTTTTTCACTTTTATCAAAACTAGCACCATAAGAACCAAAATAGCGAGCTCCAGCAAAGAGTTTGATTTCTGGAGTTACGTCATAACTAACACCAGCTTTTGCTTGGTAAGCAAAACCAAATCCATGTTTTTTATCTCCCACAGGGCTCTTTAAAGGGTTGCTGAGATATGCTGCACCAACACCAACACCAACATACGGGGTAATAGGCATGTCCTCAATTGCCACATCATAATACACGTTAACTAGCCCTGACATTACTGATAAATCATCTGTAATATCTGTGTTGCCAGTTTGTGTTGTACCTAAGATTTCGTTTTTTTTGAGCTGCGAGTAAAGCCCCTCAATATCCACTCTGATGTCATCCATTTTATAACCAAAAGCAGCACCACCAGCCATAAAAGAAGCCTTGAAAGGATCAAAAGCTTTATCAGTACTATCTTTATATTGAATAGCATCAATTTTTGTTTTGAAAGGTAAAAATTCACCGTTGTACTGCAGGCGAATGTAGTAGCTAGTTTCTTCATCAGCTATTGGACCAACAGGATCTGAAAAAGCAGCGTTTGATAAACTTAGCAACGTCACTAAAGCGGTTGCTGAAAAAAACTTTTTATAATGCATAATTGCCCTCGTTAAAAAAAAATTAAAATTCCACTTTAGCAATTTAAGTAAAAACTAAAGTTAAGTCAAGTACTAACTTAATAACATAAAATATTTGACATTTAAACCAATTTTTAAGGGTAAGGTAAAAATTTTATTAATAAAAAGACAATTATATAACTTTTTACCTTTGATTTTTTGGTATTTTCTTACTGACTCTAGTATTTCTTTGCTTTCTGCATCACTACTGCGATTTCTTTTATCTTTGCATGACATTTCGGGTACATTATATGAAACAATTTTAGTGCCAAAGATACAGAGACTTAGTTAACAACACAGAGAATTTTTAAAAGGGAAGTTTAAACCCAGGTGGTAACCCTATCATACCTGCAAGATCAGAGGTCGCATTTGCCATGTCTTCCTCTGCCTTTTTAATGGTATCGTTGAACGCTGCCGTTACTAAATCTTCTACTATATCTTTTTCCTCGTTTCTCATAAGCTCTAAGTCTATGCTTACTTTCTTAGCTTTGTAACTACCTATTTTTACAACTTCCACCAACACAGAAACTTTGCCACCCCCGGAAATACCTTGAAACTCTTTTCCAATGTACTTCTCTTGAGCTTCCGCAAGCTTTTTTTGCATCTCTTGTGCTTGCTTCATTATTTGACTAAAATCCACAACCTACTCCTTATTCTCTATATTAACTACCTTTGCACCCTTAAACGTATCAAGTATATTCTTGACTGCAGGTGCATAATTCAAATTACTTACTTCCCTGCTCATATAGCCTGCATCAACTGTGACAACCCATTCTTGCTGAGTCACTTGATTTAAGTAATTTTTCAAGTCATTACAAAAACTGTTGTCCAACCGAGATACGGCTCTTAATTTTAAATACCCAGGTTTGCAATCCACTAATTGTAGATTACTGCATAGCTGTTTGTAAAGATAAATTTGGTTATTCTGTCGTAATAGTTGCAGAATTTTATCAAAGTCGTAATTTTTTTGTTGTGTGCTCTCTGCGTTACGCATATTCCTTTGCTGGGTATTCTGCGTAAGAACTTTTTTGACTACTTGCTCAGGGGAAGGTAAATCAGAAAGATAACAGAGGCTAATTAACATCATTTCAGCAGCAATATCGTTACATGTTGAAGTTTTTATATCCTGAACTCCCTTGAGCAACATCTTCCACAATCTCGAGAAAAATATTAAAGACTTCTTTGCACTTAAGTCTTTTATCCTGTTCTTTTCACATTCTATAACTGAACTATCGATTTCTTTTGTAATCAAATAACGGCATATTAATTGGATTGTTTGCAATAGACCTTCGAAAATACTGAGTGGGTTTGCTGTCTTTATTGCCTTATCGAATACTGATAGGGCTTTCTGTAAATCACCACATAATATTGCTTCCAGTAGATCAAATATAATATCTTTATCCACCAGACCGAGTATTTCTATCACATTCTTGGTGGATATTGTGCCATCTTTGCTATATAACACTGCTTGATTCATTAAAAATAAAGCGTTACGCATCGAATTACTACAGTGGTGTGCAATTAATTCTGATGCTCCATTTTCAATGAGATAATTTTCTTTTTGTGCAATATCATTCAACCGTTCCACTATTTTAGCTGCAGGGATGTTATGCAAATCAAACCTTTGACAACGTGCAATAATAGTTATCGGTATCTTTTTTATCTCTGTGGTTGCCAGAACAAACTTTACACTGGATGGTGGTTCTTCTAGGGTTTTAAGCAATGCATTAAATGCACTGCTGGATAACATGTGTACTTCGTCTATAATATAAACCTTGAATTTAGAGCTTATAGGTGAATAGCAAATGTCTCCTAGGATTACTTTGATATCTTCAACGCTAGTGTGACTTGCTGCGTCAATTTCTATTACATCCGGGTGACTTGAATTCTTTATCGCTAGACAATTTTCACATGATCCACAAGGTTCAAAAGTTGGTCCCATGGAACAATTTAAACACAAAGCTATTATTCTTGCCGTGGTAGTTTTACCAACTCCACTACTACCGGAGAGTAGTATGGATTGTGGGATTTTGTTGAGAGTAAAAGCGTTTTCTAATATACGCACTAATATATCTTGACCTATTAGATCTTTGAAGCTACTAGGACGATATTTTAATGCTATGTTCATAACTTACGATAAACAAACAGTTCAATAGGTATGCAACCCAAAAAGATTCTGATATGGCTGCTTCATCTCTGACCTGACCAAGTTACAGAGTTTTTGCCTGCATACCTTGTAAAATATTATACTTTTTTTTTTATTTAGCAAGGTATATCCTATGGTAGTCTATGATTAGTTGGGGTTGCATAAGTTACATATAGAAATTAATTATGATTTTATATCACTTCCCTCTTTGTCCATTCTCACGAAAGGTTAGAGCTCTTCTCAAGGAGAAACAATTAGGTTGTGATTTAG
>JAITFM010000111.1 GCA_031281335.1 Rickettsiales bacterium
TACTGCTTCTGCTGCTACTACCGTTGCTTCTGCTGTTCCTGCTGCTATTGCTTTAGGTAATCAATTGAAAGAACTTGTGGGAATAATCAATGATAATAATATTGATAATCAAGACCGTAAGGCACGCGTAGAAGAAGTTTCACAAAATGTAGAAAATATTCTACAAAATAACGTCAACGAAGTTAAGGAATTTGTAGGTCTTATTGCTTCAAATCAGTTAGAAAACATAACCACGAATATTAATGATCCAGACCTCAAAGCGCTCGTAGACGCTGTTTTACAAAACAATGGCGAAGTGGCTAAGAAATTTATAGATCTTATCGCTTCAGATAAGTCAAAGCACTTCATAATCAACATTGTTAATAGTATAAGTGATGAAAATCATAAGGTGCTCGTAGAAACTGTTTTACAAGATAACGGCAAGGTAGCTAAGAGAGCTATAGATATTGTTGCTTCAGATGGTCAGCTAAAAAATGCTGTGTTTGAGGATATAAATGGCGAGAATCCTGGAAAAGCAGTTGAAAAGATTATGGGTGCTATTATGCAAGCAATTAATGACATCGAAAATGGTGAAAAACCTTCAACTTAAAACAAACAAGACCCTCCTCAGGCAAGTAATGGCGGAAAACCTTCGACTTTCTTAGGCATATTAAGTGAACATAAAGGAAAAATTGCTATTAGTGTATTATTCATCGGTGGCGCTGTTACAGCTTTTGTGTTAGGTCAGCCTATAGTTGGAGCAATTGCAGCTGTAGCAGCTGTTATAGCAGTTGGTGTTTTAATAAGCGAAGTTTATAAACAACTGAGTGCAAGCAAGGAAAGTGTACCAGAGAACGACAACAAAGTTGGAAGTATACTCGATGATACAACTCTGAGTCCTGCTGCAGGATTGAGAAGGTAGTTAACCAATGTAAATTTTTACAGTATAGTGCTTGTCACTACAAGCACTATACTGTAGTATTTCCAAAGGAATTTTCTTCAACTTTTCAATATTTTTTCAGATCATCTATGTCAAAAATCGAAGAGTTTCGCTTTTTTATGCGTGAAATAAATGTTGATGCGTTTATGTTGCATACCAAAGACGAATATTTAAATGAGTATTCAGAGGAGCTAACAAAGCTATGCGGCTTTACAGGAACAAATGGGCTACTTATCGTTACAAAAGACAACAAGTGCCCATTTTTTACGGATGGACGCTATATCACACAAGCTCGCAATCAGCTCGATCAGGGTAGTTTTCAAGTATATAATATACAAGAAGAGGATCCGTGCGAATGGGTAAAAGCAAACTTAACATTGACCACCTCACTAGGTTACTATTTGCAATATTTTACCGTAAAAGAGATAAGAAAATATGAAGATATTTGTAAATTGGTACCCTATTCAATTAAAAAAGAAATTAGTCATAGAGAACAAACGATAGTTTCGCATGCATCCGGTGAAAGTAGTAAGAACAAATGCGAAAAAGTCGCTAAAAGCATAGATAAAGAAGCTGAGGCAGTGCTTTTGACTGATCCAAATTCAATTTCATGGTTATTAAATTTAAGAAATGAAAATGCTAAATATACCCCATGTATACTAGGCCGCGCTGTATTGTATAAAAGCGGCAACGTTGATTTGTTTGTTCAAGACAAAGAACATTCAACTGTACAAGCAAATTTGGATAACCATATAAGTGTTTTTGATGTTAGTGAGCTAGAAAGTTCGCTGTGCAAGCTAAATTCGATAATGATAGATCCAAGCACAACTCCAATGAGTATTATGACTGTAATACAAAATAAGCAGGTAGTTGAAAGAGAGGATCCTTGTTTGATTCATAAAGCAGTAAAAAATCAAATTGAAATAACTGGGGCTATAAACGCACACATTCGAGATGGAGTAGCAGTTACAAATTTTCTATGTTGGCTTGAAAATAATATTGGCAATGAAGTCACTGAACTTAATGCTGAAGAGAAACTCTTAGAATACAGAAAAGAGCAGGATTTGTTTAAGCAACCAAGTTTTCCAACAATTTCTGCATTTAATGAAAATGGAGCAATTATTCATTACCGTGCAAGCAGTAAGACGAATAAAGCAATTCAGAAAGATGGACTGTACTTAATTGATTCTGGTGGTCAATATCTTGACGGCACAACCGATGTTACAAGAACTGTAGCAATTGGCAATCCAACCAGTGAACAGATAGCCCACTATACGATAGTACTCAAAGCTCACATTGCTGTGGCAAATGCCGTCTTTCCTCTTGGCACTACTGGTGGAGAATTGGATATTTTGGCACGTATTCACCTATGGAAATTTGGAATAGATTACATGCACGGTACAGGACATGGAGTAGGAAGCTATCTATCAGTGCACGAAGGGCCACAGGCAATATCAAAAGGAAATAAAGTGAAACTTATGCCAGGGGTGATACTCTCCAACGAACCTGGTTATTACATTCCAAGAGAGTATGGAATAAGAATTGAAAACCTGATGTATGTTGAAAGGCAAGAAAACGGCTTCTTAAACTTTAAACAATTGACCTCCATTCCATATGATAGAAGGCTAATAGATGTGCAAATGCTTGCCCAAGATGAAATTAAGTGGATAAATAGCTACCATCAATTTGTCTATAAAAACTTAGAAAATAGTGTCAAAGATAAGGAGTGGTTAAAGGGAGTATGCAGTTCCTTATGAGCGAAAGAGCAGCCTTTTCATTGTTTAACAAAGTATTAATGTAGCTGCGATGGGCATTTTGTATTGTTTTTAATTTGAGAACGATGTATAATAGAAAATACGTATTTTAAGTAGGTGTAGTTATGACAGATAAAGCGCAAGGCGATGAATTTATGAAGCAGTATATGGATACTTGCAAAGAGCAAATAGAAAAATTAGCCAAGGATCCCGAATTGCTTAATCAGACCTTAAAGCCATTCATGCAAATGTCCCAGCAGCTTATGGCTGGTGGTATGTTAGGCGGAGCTATGCCTGACATGATACCTAGTTTAGGCAGTATGGATATTAACAAGATGATTGCTCAGATGAAGGAGATGATCGACTACATAAAGGGTAATTATAAGGAGCTCATGAAAAAGAATAACTCGCAGATTCAAGAGCTTGATGAATCCAGTAGAAAACTGAGAGGTTTGGTCAAGAAATTGATAGAAAAGGTCGAAAGTAGTAATAGCTGAAGTTGTCAGTAGCGTAGCAACACAGAACCCCAGGTTAAGCCTGCACCTATTGCAATCAATAATCCCAGACTTCCTGGTCTTATTTTTGATTTTTGTATTGCATAATCAAGTGCTAGCGGAATTGATGCTGCTGAAGTATTTGCGTGTTGATCAACTGTATTAGCTACTTTTTCCAAAGGAAGATCTAATTTCTTTACTACAGCTTCAATAATACGGATGTTTGCTTGATGGGGAATCAGCCAATCAATATCAGCAATTTTCAAGTTATTGCATCTTAGTGTTTCTTCTATTGAAGCTGTTAACTTATCCACCGCATGTTTAAATACTTCCCTTCCATTCATGCATATTTTTCCAGAGTCACCAGTTGAAGATATTCCTCCGCTGGTACATAATACATCTACATTGCCATCAGAATATAGGTTAGCTGATATTATACCCCTTGTGGAGTTCTCTGTTGTTTCATCACAATGCGCTGCGGATTTTATTACCACCGCACCGGCACCATCACCAAAGAGTACACAAGTTGATCTATCTTTCCAATCAACAATCCTAGACATTATTTCAGCACCTATAACCAGTGCATATTTAATTCTATTGTTGGCTTTTATAAGCGAATCAGCAGCTGTAACTGCATATATAAAACCAGAGCATGCTGCTTGCACATCAAAGGCAAATGCATTTTTACATTTTAACTTACTTTGCACAATAGTTGCGCAGCTAGGAAAAGTTTTGTCGGGTGTTGTTGTTGCCACTATGATTAAACCAATTTCATCCACTGA
>JAITFM010000035.1 GCA_031281335.1 Rickettsiales bacterium
TTGTGGGTGTTTTAGGCCTAAAATTTATCTTTAATCTTGTATTAAGTGACAAAAGCACAGTATAAAACAAGGCGTGTTATGTTTAATTTTTGCAGCATGGACACTGCATGTCTTTATAAATTTTTGTCTACATTAGCTGAGCCTCGCTTACTAAGCGGTGTAAGAGAGAACCGGACGCCAAGTTTTTGAGAGAACAGTAAACAACTCACGTTGCGGGTTTTTTTTTGTCTTTTTTTAAAATTAGTTAAAATTTTAACCAATCTCATTTTTTTTCACAAAAAAATTGCTTGACAAGTTTCGACATTCCCCTTATCATAAAATTATGGGTATTTATAACCCCAAGGTCAGCTACTTGTCAAGCGTATAGGACATTAATGCCAAGTTACTAAAATAGATATTGACCAGGGCTTCTTTTGCCTTTTTTTAGGTAACGTTTACCACTCAAAGGGAGGGTGTAACACCTCGAGGGAATTTTTAAAGTGCTCAGGGAGAAGAGCAGTGATAGTGATTTTTCTGCCGTTTGGCAGTTTTAAAGATAAAGAATACGAATGGAGATGGACTTTATTTGCTATACCGTCGATAAAAGCCTTCCTACCACCATATTTACCATCACCAAGGATAGGACAGTTTATATGGGCTAAGTGCGTCCTTAATTGATGAGTTCTGCCGGTAATTGGTTGCAATTTTAAATAAGCGACATTGTGCTCTAGCCTTGCTATGATCGAAAAACGCGTAGTGGCATTCTGAGATGAATTTTCAGCAATGACCACTTTTTCTTGACCTGAAATATATTTTTTTGCCAGTGGATAGTCTATTATTCCTCTATTCTTGCTCGGTATGCCGGAAGTTAATGCTAAATAAGTTTTTTTTACTCTACGTGCTTTGAATTCTTCCATAAGGTATTTGGCAACATTGGCATTGCGTGCAAATATTATCGCTCCGCTTGTATCCCTATCCAGTCTATGGACAATCTTAAATGTTTCTCCATCTCTGATTTGGTCAAGCAAATCACTAATGCTGATTTTTACTTTTACACCACCTTGAACGATTACTCCTGCAGGTTTGTTTACAGCTAGTATATATTCATCTTCATACAATATGTTGTCTTTCAGTAGATTCACTAACTCTTCGTTATATTTGCGTTCGGAATTGGCATTTTTAATATATTCTAAGTGTTTTATCGTTATAGCTTGCCCAGAGTTCACTCTATCGCTCGACTTTGCTTTGCAGCCATCAACTTTGATCAACTCTCTTCTTAAAGATTTCTCAATTACAGATTGCTTTAAATTAGGAAAAATTCTTCTGATGTACCTATCCAGCCTAACGTTGTTATCTTCTACTGGTATGGTTTTAACATTTTCCATTATTTTATTTGAATAGACAGTCAGCTATTTGCATGATATAAAAAAGTATAGCACAAAATATACCTCGTAAAATCACTTTTCAGGATGTCACTTAAACGAGTGACACACCGAACATTGCGATTTGTAGGTAATTTACGCAGCAGATGGTGTCATGCAAGTAGCTGACACCACTTTTGCTTCAATATTCACTACGCCTCTGAATGGGTACTGTACTTTATTTTTACGTGTATGTTTTGATCCAGTGCAACCAGTAAGTTAAGCAAGTACTCTAAAGAGAACCCTTCAATTTTTGACTTATTAATTTGAGATACTTTAGGTTGATCAATCTTTAGAGCGGCTGCTGCTTTTTTTTGCGTTCTGAATCTCTTATTTATTAGCCATGCGACAATCTTTATTAACTTCAGTTTTGTACCTTTGATATCGTCCAATTCTATCACTATGGGATAATTTAGCTGTAAATCTTGCATAATAACCAACTTCCTTATAAAATTACTTTAGTTTTTCTTCTTTAAATAATACATGCTTTCTGACTACTGGGTCATATTTTCTGAACTCCAATTTTCTAGTAAGCTTTTTGGGATTACGCTTTTTCACATAAAAGTAACCTGTCGATTTTTCTTCACCAGTGCTTGTCGTCTTAGTTGCGCTGCTAACTAGCTTAACAAGCAAAGAAGCATTTTTTTTTGCCATACTTATACAATAATATAAATTCTGTGTGAGTGTATTGTGTGAAACACTAAAAGTCAACTATTTTGTATCTTTAAGCAATGTAGATTGCAAATATATTGCAAAATTCTTGACAATAAGCAATGTGCTGAGTAGCATAAGGTTAATTTCAGAATGAAAAGCAAACGGTAAATAAAATAAGTGGCAAATAGTGGTAAAAGGTTACTATTAATAGAAAATTCTATCTGCTCTGATGAGGTGAGAGTTGCTTTGTCAGTAGATAACAGGGTTGTAGAGTTTGAACAGGAATTCAAGGAAAAAAAGCAGTTAAGAGGCAACATATATATTGCTCATGTAAAGCGTATAGAGCCTTCTCTGCAAGCTGTATTTATTGAATATGGGAAGAACAAGCAAGGTTTTTTATCTTTTTCCGAAATATCTCCAGATTACTTTAATATTCCAGAAAAGGAGAAGGAAGCTTTCTTTGAAAGCTATTCAAGTGGTGATTGCACGGAAGAAGGAAACGGTACATCGGCAAATACTTCTTCAGATTCTACAACTAGCAGGAGTATTAATGAGTCCGGTAATGGTTTTGTAAGGGAGGTATCTTTATATAGGAGATATAAATTACAAGATGTTATTTCGGTCAATCAAAAAATGTTGGTTCAACTAACTAAAGAGGAACGAGGTAATAAAGGGGCTTCATTTACAACGTACATAACTTTAGTGGGTAGATAT
>JAITFM010000138.1 GCA_031281335.1 Rickettsiales bacterium
GTTGATAGGGAAAGACCCGTAAAAGAAGTGATAGATATGTTAACTCAACAGGCAAACAATTATATCGAAAACAAATCCGTAGAAGTGGAAAACTCAATCATTAGCAAAGCAAATATCAACCAATAAGCAAATCGCCGTAATCGTCCATAATAGGGCATAATCGCCAAGTTTTAATGTAAAATTAACGCTGATGAGGTATCTATACATTTTGTTATGTATGGAGGAATGCTATGCTAGATACTTTAAAAAAGCGTAAGAGTAATGAAGCAAATATTAACCAACAATTGTACAACGCTATATACAACAAGATAACAAGAAGAAATCATAAACATAAAAGCCCACAAGAGGGAGATGGAACTATCATGGATTGTATAGGGTTTTTCGAGAATAGGGCTGATCCTGAGATGTTAACTAAATTAGAAGAATCACTGAGAGAACAAATTGAATTAGAAAAATCGCCGGAAAAACAAGGAGAATACCAAAAATACTATAAGTATTATATCGAGAACTTTCTTCCTGCGTTGAAGACAAAAGTAATGGCATCATCAGAGCTGTTCAAACTTTCAGTGTTTAACAAAAAAGCAGAACAAACACAAGGACCGAAAACAAGAGGAGGGGAAATAGTAGGAAAAATTTTAGAAATTATTAGCATAGGCAACAATATTATAGGTGATCATAATAACAAAGATCCTGAAAATTCAGGAACAAATAGTAAAAAAGAGTTAGAGAAACCTATAGAAACTCCCCTACCCAGTGACGGTCCAGGTAGTAGAGCAAGTTCACCTGTGCCGAGTGAGAAAAGCCCACCATCATCACCAATAAGTAGCAGAAGGGGCAGCATAAGCTCAGTATCAAGCTCTGTTGGAGGAGATGATGAAATACCCAACAGTTTGAATGCTCCTCCAGAAGAAATACGTAAAAAGTATGACGAGGTTATGAAAGAGCTAATGGAGCATAAGAGAAAGCCTGAACCCAATAGAAATGAGGATCAACCACCAAAGCTGGATCCAGAAGAAAAGCCAAAGAAGCAAGAAAATGAAAACTCAGAGCCTACAAAACAACCCAATAACAGAAATTTTCGAGTTGCACTTGTAACGGGTTGTGCTCTTTCAGCAATAGGATGTCTTATTGCCGGAGTAGTGACTTTGGGGATGGTAGGGGCAGGATTGTTGGTTATGTCTGTAGTGCTTGCTATAGCAGCAGCAGTCACACGGTATTTAACCCCTCCTTCAAGTGAATTAACATCCACCGATTTGAGTCCTCTTATTGATGATAGTAAACAGCGGTAAAAATTAAATATATGTTACTCGTAGTGAACAAACAAATTCAGTTCTTGCCTGTTGATGTGAAAGTTGTTATAATCAGGTGATGTTTAAAAGGTATTTAGTTGATGCGCATTCAATTGAATAGAGTTTTAGTTTTTATAGCCCTATTAAGCTTCATTTTTACATCATACTCGGGCGAAGCGATTCCAGTGGGTAATGAATTAAAGGATGTACAAGAAACGGTAAAAAATTTTATTTCTTCATTTTCAGTTAAGGATACCTTAGAAAATATAAGTCCTTCGACAATCATAGGATCGTGTATAGCTGCAGTGATACTTGCAATATTGTTTAGGGGTCTGATCTTTTTCATGATAATGTTTGGTGTACTGGTCATGATGTTTGGTAGCACAGAAAAGGCAACGGACTACTTGAAAGAGAAGTTTAGTTTTGTAAAAGTAAAACCTGATAACGAAAAAGATAAAAATTAAGTATCACTGCCTTTATTGAACGCACATGATGTTGTATGCAGCCAAAAATACCAGCAATTAACACTAAGCTTGAAAGAAAGAATAATTTAGCATTACTAGAAAGCATTGATTTAGACTTTATCCCTTACGCTTGCCATTATGACGAAGAAACCATACTAACAAAACAGGGAGAATTATTAAAAATAATCAAGTTAGAAGATTATTCCTCTGCTGATAACTACAGCGACCTTAGAACTGAAATTAGAAAAAGCATATCAAAAAATATCAATAGCTTATATTTCACTGTTTGGATTCATACTGCCCGAAAGCGCAATAAACTGAGCTTAAAATGGAATAAAACTGGAGACTTTTCTGATAAGCTACATTCAACGTGGCTTAATAAACTTACAGGTAGTAAACTGCAGTATATAAACGAGTTATACATCGTAGTCTTATTTAGCGATTTTGGCGAGCATACTAATAATTCATTTTTTCTTAGTAGAATAAAAAATCAGCATAAGCTGTCTCTACAAGAAAACCATCAGGAATTACAAAGGGTAACTGATTTAATTCAAAGTGATTTGGAGCCTTTCGGAGCTAAAAAGCTGGGCCTAAGGTTTAGTGAGTGTAAAATATATTCTGAAATGATGGAATTTCTCCATTATATTGTTACGTTAACACACAAAGACTACCCAATATGTGAAAGGGACCTGTCGCAACATGTTAAAAACTTAAAGGTAGCTTTTGGTTTTAACACATTTCAAACAACATTTGAAAATCAACAGAAATTTGGTTCTATTTTTTGTATAAAGGAATATCGGGAAATCCCTTTAGAAAATATAGACAGGTGTTTACAACTTGACTCTGAGTTTATTATTACAGAAATAATAATATTCACTAGTAATAACAAAGCAGTCAAAGAATTCAAAAAACAAATCAATATGCTGCAAGTCAGTGAGGATAGTATCTTACTTCAAAACCCAGAAATCAAAGAAATAATAGAACTGGAAAAAACTTCTGCTATAGACTTTTGTCAACAGAAAATTATTTTCACAATTTTTGCTGACGATAGAAAGAGACTAGCCGAAAACATCAGCGATTTATCCGCCGTAATGTCGTTAGTCGGTTTGATGATATTTAGAGCTGATCTACATATGGAAGGTCATTTTTGGGCACAACTTCCGGGAAATTTTACTTTTGTTACACAACCGAAGAATATATTAAAAAAATATGCCTGCAGCTTTGCTATGCTACATGATTTTACGTCAGGTACATTAAAAGGAGGAAAGTGGAAGGAAGCAGTAACAGTCTTTTTTTCAAAAAAAGGAAGCCCTTACTTTTTTAATTTTCATGGAAAGAGAAACAATGGTCATACTACGATACTTGGCGCTCCGAATTCAGGCAGAACTTCACTAATTAATTTCCTGCTGTCAGAGTCAAGAAAATTTGATCCTAGAATTATCATATTAGATAACACCGGAAAGTCAATAATTTTTACTAAAGCGGTGAGCGGTAAATATTACATAATTGATCCAAAATATAAAGATAAAAGCTTGAAATTTAATCCACTAAACATTGAAGATAGTGCTTCCAATCGCAATATGCTAGTTGAACTGATCAAAAGAA
>JAITFM010000118.1 GCA_031281335.1 Rickettsiales bacterium
ATCATGTGCAGGGCATCCAAAAATTGCACCTTCCCCATACTCCATCAATACAAAATTCGCTATATAAAGCGGCAATTCCTTGTCAAGAAATGGGTGTTTGACGTTCAATCCGGTGTAAATTCCAAATTTTTCGTCATTTTCCCCTTTTGTGTTTATATCACCAATTGTCATTCCAGCGTCAAGCACTGGGATGACAGCAGAAGAACCATTTTTTAAATCCTGCACAATAGGGTGCTCTGCTGCTACCGCAAGAAAAGAAGCTCCAAACAAAGTATGCGGAGAAGTTGTAAAAATCTTTAATTTCTTATTTAGGCCAACTATTTCAAACTCTATGGTGACCCCTTCGGATTTTCCTATCCAGCGCTCTTGCATTGTTTTGACTTTTTCTGGCCAATTTTTTAAATCTTGCAAGCACTTGAGTAAATCTTCAGCGAAATCAGTAATCTTTAAAAACCATTGGGATAACTTACGTTTTTCAACAACCGCGCCTGACCGCCATCCTTTTCCGTCGACTACTTGTTCATTTGCAAGCACTGTTTGGTCCACAGGGTCCCAGTTAACCCACGACTCTTTTCGATAGGCAAGTCCGTGCTTTAAAAAATCTAGGAAAAATTTTTGTTCGTGTTTGTAATAGTCAGGTTCACATGTAGAGAGTTCACGCTCCCAGTTATAAGAAAGACCTATAGATTTCAATTGCGCACGCATATTATCTATATTCTCTTTCGTCCACGCCGCAGGGCTAATATTATTGTCCCTTGCTGCATTTTCGGCTGGCAACCCAAATGCATCCCAGCCAATTGGGTGCAAGACTTCAAATCCGCAAGCTCTCTTATAACGCGCTATTACATCTCCTATTGCATAGTTACGTAAGTGCCCCATGTGAATTTTACCAGATGGATATGGAAACATCTCCAACATGTAACATTTCTCTTGCTTGCTACTTTCGCTTACAGAAAAATTCCACTTATCTTGGTAAAATTGTTCAACGTTTTTAAAATCATATTTCATATAAATCCAAATTCAATTACAGTTCATATGCTTCAAAGGATCAACCGCTTGACCGTTATGCCGTATTGTAAAGCACATCTGCGGATCTTTATCCTGCGTACTTGACTTACCTGCAGATCCAATTACTTGACCCTGTTTTACTTTATCACCAATTTCAACGTGTATGTTTTTTAAATAGGAGTACACAGTCACATAATTATCTTTGTGTTCTACTATAATTAAATTTCCATACCACCTCAGCCCTTTGCCTACGTATATCACTTTACCAGGTGCAGAAGCAACCACATTCGTTCCGCCTTGAGCAGCAATTTTTACTCCATCTTTACATACTTCATCAGAGGAGGCAGTTGAAATAATAGTACCTTGAACTGGCATTACAAATTTACAACTTATCCCATTAAATTCCACATTTTGCGCTTTATTGTTATCTCTATATACCTTATCTATGACAGCTTTTCTATTTTCTTTTCTTATTGAAGAATCAACATCCTCTCTAATTAAACGGTATTCCCTTGTATATTCTAGGTCTCTTTTTCCATAAAACTCTTCACCTTTAAGCAATACAGGTGCAGGTTTTTGCAGGCCACAGCTTATTAGTATTGCCGATAATATAAAGAATGAGGCTATACGCCGCATAAATTTGTTCAGATGATTTAAACTATATTAAATAGCATACTTTTGAAGTAAAAAGATTTTTATGTTATTTTTTCTGTTGTTAATTTACTTCTTGGCATTTTATAATGATTTATGTTAAATCATTATAAAGTTAGTTAAACTTACTCTGAAGGAATAGTTGTAGTTTGCTTTTTAGATAGGTTTGGTTGACCTTACCCAGAAAAAGTGGAGACAAAGATCACAATTTATTTATTTACGTCTCCAATTTTATAGCTCATAATGGAGACAAAGATTTACATTTCGTGTTTTATGTCTCCATCATTTATTGGTAGGCAAGCTGAGTTAAAGCAATTACTGGAGCTTAAAGGAAAAAATACTGCTTCTTTTGTTGTAGTCAAAGGAAGGCGTCGTATAGGAAAAAGTCGATTAATTCAAGAGTTCGGTAAGCATTTTGAGCAATATTACTCATTTATAGGTTTACCACCGGAGAAGCATACTACAATATCTCATCAACTTAATGAATTTTCTAGGCAAATTGCTAGGCAATTTAATACGTCTTTTGCTAGGTATGATGACTGGAGCGATTTACTATGGGCAGTTGGCGAGCGTCTACTATCAGGGAAAATATTACTGCTATTTGATGAAATCTCTTGGATGGGCTCAAAAGATCCAACTTTTTTAGGCAAAATAAAGAATTTTTGGGATACACAGCTAAAAAATAACAACAAGTTAATTTTTGTTGTGTGTGGATCTGCATCATCTTGGATTGAAAAAAACATACTCAGTAGCACTGGTTTTGTGGGAAGAATATCGTTGACTTTGACACTCGGGGAATTAGCACTTTCTGATTGCAATAGATTTTGGCCAAAAAATATTTCAGCATATGAAAAATTTAAGGTACTCGCAATAACCGGCGGAATTCCAAAATATTTAGAAGAGGTAAATTTTAAACACAGTGCTGAAGAAAATATCAAAAAGCTTTGTTTCTCGAAAGGCGGGTTTTTAGTTGAGGAATTTGATCAAATATTCTCAGATTTATTCATGCGAAAAACAGCTTTTTATAAGCAAATAGTCAGGGCTCTTTCTACTGGAGCTAAAGAACAGGAAGAAATTTGTGCTGCTTTAGACATTGCGAGACATGGACGCATTTCTGAGTATCTATATGAGCTCGAGCTTGCTGGTTTTATTGCAAAGGATCACACTTGGAATATAAAAACGGGTATTGATTCGCGACTGAGAAGGTACAGACTTCAAGATAACTATTTAAGGTTTTATCTAAAATATATTGAAAAAAATCTAGGAAAAATTAATCGCGATGCCTACTCCATGGGATTGCTCGCATCTCTACCGGAGTGGCATACAATCATCGGACTTCAGTTTGAAAATTTGGTGCTTAACAATAGAAAGAGCATACATAATATCTTGGGAATTGATGGAATAGTAAGCGAAAATCCATTTTTTCAGAGGAAGACAAGCAATGGTGCTGGATGTCAAATCGATTACATGATTCAAACAAAGTTCAACACTCTCTACATTTGCGAAATCAAATTTTCAAAAAATAAAATCGGTCATTCAATAATCCAGGAAGTACAAACGAAAATAGATACACTAAACCGTCCAAAAGGCTTTTCGTGCCGTCCAGTCCTCATTCACGTTAATGGTGTAAGTGATGACGTTATAGATAGTGACTATTTTTCAAATATAATTGATTTTGGAGAGTTATTGAATTGTAATACCAACAGTAATAGGACAAATTAAATTGCCAGTCAACAATGGTGTCATCCCAGCACCCCTTCTCCTGTCATCCAAGTAGCTGACACTGGTATCCAGGATACTACTTTAGTAGTAAATATTTAAGAAATTTACCAAACGAGAAAAAAAGCACAAAGAAACCCCGTTAGCTAGTTATTCACTATCTATCTTTTAAATTGGCGTTTTTTACTGTCTTAAACGACTTATAAGCGCGTTTCAGCTTATATTTAGGTAAAAACCTTGAAAGTTTACAAAGACATGAGGTGCACATAGTGCAAAAAATTAAACATAAGACGCCAAGTACATTGAGTTTTTTGTCGTTTTATCTGCACAGACTGAAGATAAATAATAGCTTCAGCCTTATTATAAGGGGGTTGAAAGAATTTGTCAAGTAGTTTTTTTTGTTTCTATTGGATAGCTTTTTTCCACTTTTGTCTGTCCGCTTTCTGTGCAGTGGAATTGGTATAAGGTCTTAGATATGCCAATTTTAATCTTTGTGTTATAAAATTGTTAATCATTTTATCCTATAATTAGCATAATAGTTATTTTTCAAAGGATTTTTATGACTTGTTACTCAATTTTACAACCATACAATGCCTATTACCATAATATAGGTGAACCTCATTTCTCAGATTGTAAACCATTATACATATCCGATAAATTCGACAATAGGCCTTACTTCGATAAGGACTGTATAACCGCGCAAAAATTTTGCCTTATAGGAGATTATCGCATTCCTAATTTACACACGTCTCTCAAACATAATCACACTCCATTTCAAGGTGATTATAACCCGTATTTCAAGCATTATTGCAATCCATGTCACAGTAATCATTATGATGCAGCATGGTGCCACGCTCACGACTCTGGTAACACAGTAGTGCTGAATATACCACCGTATTGGACTGGAAGTGAAAGTGGAAAAACAGGAACTAGGGTAATAGAAGTTGCAAAAACTGAAGGAGTACCTGAACATTCAGACCACATTGCAGCAGCTATTTCTACTGCGGAAATAATTTAGGGACAATAAATTTTTGTAGGTAATTGTAGCGAAGGTGATGAAAGACGTGAAAAGTGCGTAGAGAGTCAAAAATGAGCGATATCATATTAAGATCACAAATAGCGTTGACTTAATATGATAAATAGAGTATAAGGCAAAAGGAAGGGATGTGCACTATGTACCTTTGTCTGTTGGCTTATAACTTTGACAGCCCATTTGATGTATGGTCTTTCTTGCCTTCCCTACTAATACTGTTAATTTAAAATAAAGTTTTTATTATATAGGAGATTTCTATGCCAGAAAGCGATGATATTCAAAATGGTGTTAGCCAAAATGAAAATACAGAGGAAACTACTGAAGAACCTGCAGTAGGCAATGAAAGCGGAGGAGAACCTCCTGCAGAGCCTATAGCAGACACAGAGGAGACTTCAGTAAAATCTACAGTGGACGAAGTGAAACCCACTGCAGAACTTACATTAGATAATGGAAGTGAAAGAAAACTTCCTGAAAAAATTACTACAGTAAATATAGAAAAGCCCACTGAAAAAGTTACTACAGTAAATGCAGAGAAACCACATGTAAAGTTTATAGTAGACGAAGGGAATTTTCCTATGAAGCCTTCAGTAGATTGGGGAAGTAAAATGAAACTTTTAGATGAGTATCCATGTTTCAACTATCATCATAACTTACGCTTTAAGCATTGTCATGATCCATATTACAATGGTCATCATACTTCATGTTGTCATGCCTATGATTCTGGCAATACAGTGGTAATACCTTATGGTTGGAAAGGTGGACTACCTATGGTAAAAGTTGGAGGGCATACAGAATTTTTTGATTTAAATAAGCCCGTGCTAATATCTGATCTAGGTTGCAATATTTGCGATTGTTATTAACTGCAAAAAGGCTGTTTAATTCCGATAAACTGTGCGGGTGAAAATAGAGGGGAGCATTTTAAGCATACCGGTTTTATATTTTGCAAGTTGCGTTTAACTCCTGTGCCGTTGTCTGAAAAAACACGGCATTGGTAAGTTCTTTCCTCTTGGTAATTTCTGTATAAGCTGATACAAGATAAGCCTTCAACTAACTTCATTTATTTACTATACTGCTATAGTTTTATAGCTTTTTGATTGATGAACATTTTTAAGCGGATCTCCTCGCTAATCCTTAGCAAATTAAATGAGTTGAAGCAAAGGGGTATCATAAATACAAGTGCGGAAAATTTTATCGTAGAACCTCCAAGTAATAGAGCACATGGGGATATTTATACAAATGTTGCCATGGTGCTTGCAAAGCATGAAAAGAAGAATCCAGTCGAGATTGCAGGGATATTGGCAAGAGAATTTGAACTGTTTGATGAGATTGAGAAAGTGGAAGTTGCGGGCCCTGGTTTTATCAATATGTGCTTGAAAATAGAAGTATGGCACGAAGTTCTAAAACAAATAAATGAACTAAAAACAGAATTCGGTACTTTAAACATTGGAAATAATCAAGCCATCAATGTTGAATTTGTATCTGCAAATCCAACTGGTCCATTGCATATTGGTCATGCAAGAGGGGCAGTGTTTGGTGACATTTTAGCAAATTTACTGAAAAAAGTTGGTTATAAAGTCACCAAGGAATACTACATTAATGACGCTGGAGCGCAGGTAGATACGCTAGTTCAGTCAATATATTTGCGATATAGGGAAGCTCTGGGAGAGAAGATCAGTATCGAAAAAGGTTTGTATCCTGGTGAATATTTAAAACCAATAGGGGAGGGGCTAGCCAAAAAATATGGCTCAAAGCTTTTAAATAGTCAAGATAATCGGGTAGTCAGAGAGTATACTATAAGTTCTATCTTGGAACTTATAAAGAAAGACATGAGCTTGCTTGGAGTAAGTCACGATGTTTTTACTTCAGAGTATGAACTACAAAAAAGTGGCAAAATCGAAGAGAGTATAAAGATGTTGTCTGACAAGGGTTTAGTGTACGAAGGATATTTGGAAAAACCAAAAGGCAAAGAGAGCGAAAATTGGACTTCCAGAAAAGAGATGTTATTTCGCTCCACAAAATTTGGTGATGATGTTGACCGCGCACTGAAAAAAGAGGATGGTAGTTGGACTTATTTTGCCTCGGATATTGCTTACCATTTCGATAAGATATCACGTGGCTTTAACAATATGATCGTAGAGCTCGGTAGTGACCATGGCGGTTATGTCAAAAGGCTCAAAGCAGTTGTCTCTGCGCTGAGCGATAGTAAGGCAAAGATAGAGGTAAAACTGCATAACATTGTGAATTTTTTCGAGGATGGAAAACCTGTTAAGATGTCCAAAAGATCAGGAAATTTCCTCACAGCAAGGGACGTAGTGGAGGAAGTTGGCAGGTATATCACTCGTTTTATAATGCTAACACGCAAGAATGATATGGTCTTAGACTTTGATTTTGCTAAAGTTAAAGAGCAGTCAAAAGATAATCCTATTTTTTATGTGCAATATGCACATACCCGTGCTTATTCATTGATGCGTAACGCTCCAAAAGAACTCCCAAGTGCAAATCTTTCACTTTTAAAGACAGATGGAGAACTATTCCTCATAAAAACCTTGGCAAAGTGGCCAGATGTGGTGGAAATAGCGGCAAGGCTTTATGAGCCACACAGAATTACTTTCTACTTACTTGAAATTGCAGAAGTGTTCCACGCTTTATGGGGATATGGCAAAAGCGACTTAAACATGCGGTTCATACTGGAAGACAATCTAGATCTTACTGCTGCAAGAATGTTCCTCGTCCAAGCCTTAGCACACGTCATCGCTTCTGGGCTTTCTGTCTTCAATATAGAACCTTTGGAAGAGATGAAATAAGTGAAAAATATAAAGGTAAGAGAAACTCTAAACCCACCCAGGCATTAAGCTGCAGCCCTATAATGCCTGCTGTTGATGATTATTTCACCTATTGTAACTGCCGCTAAAATAAAGCAGTAATATACATGTGTTAATAAAGAAATAGGTGATATGGAGGCTATGCTACCTGCTAGCAGTAGCTGAGAACCATAAGGCAAGATGCCCTTTGTAGCACAAGCAAAAACATCTAATAAGTATGCACTGCGGTGTGGCGCAATATTGTGTTTTTGTGCAAGCCTTTTTGCAATGCCACCACTTAGTAAAATAGCAATGGTATTATTGGCAACCAGGACGGTGAACATAGATGCTATTCCTGCTATCACAAATTCAGTTTTAGTCCTTGTAATATCACTTTTATCGATGAGTTTATGTAATGCTTTTTGACCTTGTTTGTACATTATATGGCTTAGTCCACCAATAAATAGAGCAAAGATCACTATTTCGTTTACTTTTTTAAAGCCATTATATATGTCATGAGGAAATTGAATAACAGCGTAGTCAAAAAAGACTGTTCCTAGCGCACCAGCAATAATTATGTTTACAGTTATTGTTACTAAAGTAGAAACTTCAAGCAGACCCATGATTATTAGGGAAACGTAAGGGATGACTTTTATTATCGATAAATAATCTAAGTTTGATATAGTAACAATTTTTGTACTATCTGCAGTTACTGCCAGATAGACAAGCGTTATAATGCTGGCAACAAGTGCTACTTTAGAGTTCACTTTAAGTTTATTCTTCATTGCAGCTCCTTGTGAAGAAACAGAGGCAATAGTGGTGTCGGATATCATTGAGAGGTTGTCACCGAATACGGCACCTCCAACCACAGTTGCAGTTCCTATTTCAAGACCAAAAGCTCCACTTTTTGCCAGGTTAACGGCGATTGGTACCATTAGCGCAACAACTCCCATGGACGTGCCGATTGCAGTTGAAATAAAAGCAGAGGCCAAGAATATTCCAGGCAACAGTAACCTTGTTGGAAGGAAATTGAGAATTAAATTAGCAACAGTGTCTGCACTACCAATTGATTGAGTAACAGAAGAAAATGCTCCAGAAAATAGAAAAATTAAACACATAGTAAGGGTATTTTTGTCACCCATGCCCTCGATGACAGTATCGATGTTGTGCTGAATTTTATTTGTACCGCGTGAAATGGCAAAAAATAGTGCTGGTAGTAAGCAAATTACCGGTGAAACCTGACGAAGTGGGTTATCAGTTCCGATAAAGAAGAAATAAGTACCACTTCCAAGATATAGGATTAAAAAAATAAACAGAGGAACAAAAGCTGTCATTTTACCATATTTAAAAACTTAGGATAACTGATTAAGTTGCTTTGATCAAGCACTAATCCCCAGTTCCACTAATTCTACAGGAAGTTAACAGCGGAGTTTTAAACTTTATATTTAATCTACTTAACTAAGTAGCACATGCAGTCTTGTATCTTGTCAAATCTGTGCATGCTAAAACGAATAAAAGCTTACAGCATGCACTTAATAATTTGAATTAAGCCTGCAGTAGTAATCCGGGCTGTTTAGTAGATACGTCAGAGAGTTTGCTACTAACCTTCTCATAAAAATTTCCGACACCATACCCTACCAACGTACCAACTACTGCAGCCGCAAGAAATACAGCAACAACAGGAGTCAAAGTAGCAGCACCTGCAAGATATGCTATGCTCAGGCCCAACAATAAGCCAG
>JAITFM010000132.1 GCA_031281335.1 Rickettsiales bacterium
CTCATGTCTTTATTAATTTCACCTAGACTTCTAGGTTTTTACCTATACAAGCTGAAACGCGCTTATAAGTCGTTCAAGACAGTATAGTACGCCAATTTGCAGGATTAGAGAGTGAGCAACTTCTACCACGGGGCCTCTTTTGCTTTTTTTTACTTGGTAAATTTCTTAAAAATTTATTACTAAAGTAGTATCCTGGATCTCAGTGTCAGCTACTTGGATGACAAGAAATGGGGCTACTTAGATGATATCATCACAAAAGAACCAGCGTCAGACACTTGCCATAACCTCTCTCAAGCCTTCAGTTCCTCAAACACTTCGCTTGCTCTGTCCAGTACAGAATCAGGAAAGCCGGCGAGTTTTGCTACATGTATTCCATATGATTCATCTGCAACGCCCTCAACTACTTCATGGAGAAAGATTACCTCTCCGTTCCATTCTTTTATTTTCACACAAAAGCATTTCACGTTGCTTAAGTATTTGCTTACTTTAGTTAGTTCATGATAATGAGTTGCAAAAATGGCGCGGCACTTGTTTACATTGTGAATATGTTCAATCACCGCCTGAGCAATAGATAAGCCGTCATATACCCCTGTGCCTCTGCCAATTTCATCAAGTATTACCAAGGAACGATCTGTTGCCTGATTGACTATGGTTGCTGTTTCAATCATCTCTACCATGAAGGTGGAATAACCAGCTGTTATATTATCCGTTGCACCAACCCTGCTGAATATCTTGTCAATCACACCAATATGTGCACTATCTGCTGGCACAAATGACCCCATATGAGCTAAAATTGCGATGAGAGCGTTTTGCCTTAGAAAAGTGCTTTTTCCGGCCATATTAGGACCAGTGATTAGATGTATACCAGCTAAGTTGATGTTATTTGCGATGAACTTATCGTTAACTTCAACCACTGGGTGTCTTCCGCTACAGATATTGAATTCTTTGCTGTTATCAATAACGGGTTTTACGTAATTATTTTGCACTGCGAGCTCTGCAAACGCGGTTCGGATATCAAGCTTTGCCAAGGAATTTGCAGCGAGAGCAATCTTCTCAGATTCTTTAGCGATTTTACCACATAGTTCACTGAAAATTTTCATTTCCAAGCTAATCACAGCGTCACGTGCCGTGAGAATCTTATTCTCCAGTTCTTTTAATTCATTAGTAGTGTGGCGCACGCTATTTGCTAAGCTTTGCCTGTGAATAAATATGTCCGAGGTTAATTTATGATTTGCTGACACTTCAATGTAATAACCAAGGATGTTGTTGTGCAATATTTTCAGTGCAGCAATACCAGTCAGATCGCGATAAGACTCTCGGAGTTTGGTTATCAATTTGTTGCTATTATTCAGCACATAGGATAACTCTGATAATTCTTGGTTATATTGTGGATTGATAAATCCTCCTTCTTTTGCAGAACTTAGGTTATTGTCAAGCACAGCGTCGTTTAGAAGCTCAAACAGTTCTTTGTGATTGCCAAGGCTTTTGTGTATTATGCTAAGTTCACTCTCATCACTGCTTGTCATCTGAGCAGTAGACACTGGTTCTTTTCCCTTCGATTCTACTGTCAAGCACTGGAATGACATCTGAAGGTCAACTGCTGATTTTTCACTTAAGTGATAATTATGTAAGGTGGACAGAAACTCGGACAACTCTAACGTTTTCCCAAGACCTATTTTTAATAAGTTCATGTCCTTTGGTGAGCCACGCCCTAGCATCAACCGCGATAGAGACCTTTCAATATCTGGAATGTTAGATAATATCTCCCGTATTTTTTTGCGTGCTTCATGGCTGTTTACAAAAAATTCAACGGTGCCGATTCTCAAATTAATCGCCTTAGGACAAACAAGTGGTGATGCAAGCATTTGTTTGAGCAGGCGTCCACCAGAAGCTGTAACTGTGTGGTCAATAACTGAAATCAGTGAACCTTTCTTTTCGCCAAATTGAGTTGAAAACAACTCAAGGTTTCTCCTTGCTGAAGCATCGATAAGCATGAAACTTTGTTGCCTGTAGGGCTTTGGCAGCTCAAGCCTTGGAATGGAGCCCCTTTGCGTTACTCTAACATATTCAAGCAGCGCACCACATGCTATAATCCCCACTTTGCTGAAGTTCCCTATAACTCCAAGCTCTCTGATTTTATAAAATTCGCACAGCGTTCTGTGAGATTTGTTATACTCAAAAAAACTCTGGGCATGCTGCGTAATTGATATTTTATAATTTTTTAAAATTGACCTGATTTTTTCGTCCTCAGCTAGCTTCTCGGAAATTAATAATTCTTTTGGTGATATACGCAGCAAATCGCTATCCAGGGCTTTCAAATTCGTTAAAGTGTGAAAAAATTTTCCCGTTGATAGCTCAAGCCAGCCAATAGCATGTTCTCCATTTTGTTCAACTATGGATGCAAGATAATTATTGCTTTTGTCCTCCAGCAGCGAGTCTTCGATAATTGTGCCTGGAGTTACAATTCGCACTACATCGCGCTTTACTATGGATTTATAGCCCCTCCTTTTTGCTTCATCAGCAGTTTCTAATTGATCGCAGATTGCAACTTTGAATCCTAAATCTATTAGTTTGTGCAGGTAAGATTCACTACTGTGTGCTGGCACTCCACACATTGGTATGTCTTGCCCGCATGAATTACCTCTCTTAGTGAGCACTATATTCAGCAGCTTTGCAGCTTTAACGGCATCATCGAAAAACAATTCATAAAAATCTCCCAGCCTATAAAACAACAGATGATCCTTATATTGAGCTTTCAGGTTTAAATATTGCTCCATCACAGGAGTGTTTTTTTCTCTTACAAAGTTCATAATGTTTTCTTATATGTTGATAGCTTAAGCTTTATCGTATGGATAACATAAAACCTAAATAGAAACCTACACAAAAGCAAGATAGCTCGTTTCTTTAAAAACTGTACATGTGTAATGGATCTTTTGCAGCCTCTTCTATAAGCTATATCAGCCATGCTAAAATTATATGGAATTTTGACTTTTTGAAAAGTCTAAACTGCTATTTGTGAAAGGTATGTATTCCTGCATAAATTGGTTATGCAAAAGATCTATTAATTGCAAAATTTAATATAAGTGTTAAAATATGGCTACTGAGTAAAAAATATATGCTAATTAGTACAACGTCGGATCTGGGAGACATATGTGAGGAGTTGACGGCAAAAAAGCCAAAATTTATAGCAGTTGACACGGAGTTTCTTAGAAACAATTTAACCTATTATCCAAAATTGTCGTTAATTCAAATTTCTTACGGAAGTAAGAGTTTTGTTGTAGATGCACTAGTGCCAGAAATTGATTTATCACTTATTAAGAAAATAATGCTAAATCGCGAGATAATTAAGGTGTTTCATAGCTGTCGGCAGGACATAGAATCTTTATTCACCGTATTCAAATGCATTCCCACTCCTATTTTTGATACCCAAGTTGCTGCTATGTTTTGTCATTACTATCATGACTTCATTGGTTACTCAAAAGTAGTGGAGCAATATCAAGGGGTGGTATTAGATAAAATTAAAGCTAAAAATTCAGACTGGTTAAAGCGTCCACTTTCTGAAGACCAATTAGACTATGCAATAAGCGATGTGGTGCATCTATATGACCTACACCAGATATTGCACAATAAACTTGAAGAAAAGAGTAGAATAGGCTGGTTTCAGGAGGAGATGGAAGCAGTGGTTGATATAAATAAGTATTTGCGTAGTCCAAAAGACACATGTAGAAGGATTAAATTTAATTACGAAGCAAATCCAAGATTGATATTAACTGTTAAAGCGGTTAGTGAGTGGCAAGAGACCTTAGCACAGCGCTATAATGTGAATCGTAATAAAGTAATTAATAATGCTATAATAGCTGGCTTTATTGAAAAAAACGTGGAGCGTGTTGACGAGATTTTAGAAGATCTCAGAAAGAACACGAAAAATATAAAAGAGGAAGACCTATTAGAATTTATAGATATTTTCAATGAGAATGAGAAAGACTTTATGCAGCAAGATTATACTCCGTTAAGCAGTTATGATAGATCTGTGCTTGATATACTCTCGATTGTTCTAGAGAGCGAATGTAAGGAAAACAGCATATCAAGAAAATTGGTTTCGTCAAAAGATGAATTGGCTGGGTCAATATCTGGGCAGACAGACAAACTATTTAAAGGGTGGAGGTATGACTTTTTTGGCAGGTCAATTGAGTCATTTTTAAACGTAGGCTCAAGGTTTGAAATTTCATTAGTGAAATCCACAAATAATACAACCAAGATTCGAAGTAATTTGGTAAGGGCAAATTGTAAGTTGAAATCAACTGCTGAGGTTTAACGAATCTACTATATCTTTTATTTGAGAAAGGACGTGTTCTTTACTTGCACTGTTGTCGATGGTAAAGCCACTCATCTGCCTTTTTTCTGCAATGGGTAGCTGGATATTGGAAATTAGATCCAGTTTTTCTTTATCTATATTACGTTCATTGAGTCTTTGAGCTTGCACAGCACTATCTGCATGGACGAAAACGATAAAGTCGCAATATAAACGAAATCTCGTTTCCAGCAGGAGTGGAATGTCTAGAACTAGAAGTTTTCTATCGGTCTTTTTTTCCTGAGCAATAAAAATTTCTAGCTCACTTCGCACAGCGGAGTGAACTAAAGATTGAAACTGCTTCCAATTTTCATCATGGACTAAGAAATATTTAAACAATACCTCCTTGTCTATTTCACCATTTACTACTACTCCGGGAAAATTTTCTCTTGCGTAACTCAGTATGTTCTTATCTACTTTATAAAGCTGATGTACAACAGAATCAGCGTCAAACACAGCAGCACCAAACTCTTTAAAACAATTGGCTACAAAGCTCTTTCCTACTCCAATTCCACCTGCTAAACCTATAATCATAAGCAAAAAACACATAACTACATCTATAGTAACTGCTCTTTGTTTACATGTCTACTTAAAACCCAATTTTGGCTGTGGAGGCTCTGACGATGTCAAGAGAAAATAAACAGCTATTATTTTTTTAGTAATTAAGTAAAATAGAGTGAAAGATTATGAGGAAGCTTTGAAAAATAAGATAAAAAAAATAATGATTTCAGGGAAGGAGGTGTGGCCAATTATCGAGGGCGGCAAAGGCATTGCGATTAGTGATGGAAGATCAAGTGGAGCATTTGCTGCAGCAGATGCTGTGGGTACATTTTCTGGTGCAAATGCTAAGCTTATTGATGATGACGGCGAGTCAGTATC
>JAITFM010000006.1 GCA_031281335.1 Rickettsiales bacterium
ACAGGTTCTGCAGGAAAAAGGTTCTCAAGCAAGTCAAGTTGGTAGGTTGTCAATAGCAGTGCTACTAATGCAAGACTTTGCAGTGGTACCACTAATAGTATTAGTACCCTTACTTACTGATAATTCTACAAATAGTCTGATAAGCTCACTGGCAGGTTCATTAGTACAAGCAGCTATTGCATTAGTGTTGATATTTATAACTGGTAGGTTATTACTCAGGCCCTTATTTTCGGTTATTGCTAAAATGGAAAGCAACGAGGTCTTTGTATCAACAACACTCTTGATAATACTAGGAGCAGCATTTATTACCGAGCAATTTCGTTTATCAATGGCACTGGGCGCATTCGTTGCTGGGTTATTAGTTGCAGAAACAGAACACAGGCACTCAGTGGAACACGCGGTATTGCCATTTAAAGATTTATTTCTCGGTTTATTTTTCATGACTGTCGGTATGTCTATCGATATTGACCTTTTACTCAATAAATTGCCGCTAATTACTTTATTGTCGATCATCCTTATCGTTTTAAAAACATCTATCATATACGTATTGTGTAGATTTTTTGGATTTAAGAGTGCACCTGCCATACAAGCTGGATTATTGCTTGCACAAGGTGGTGAATTTGCATTTATCCTGTTTCGCTTAGCAGATGAGTTAGATGTACTACCAAGTGAAATCGCTCAAGTGCTTATGATGGTAACTACGGTAACTATGGCTTTCACTCCTCTTCTATCGGGACTTGGAGAGTGGATAGCAAATTCATTTAGCACTGAGAAGGTAATATTAGACGATGAAGCAATTGAGACAGACACACAAGATCTCTATAACCATGTAGTAGTTGCTGGATTCGGCAGGGTAGGATATATGGTAACAAAAATGCTTACCGCAGAGCATCTAAGCTATGTTGTTGTAGATATTCAATCAAAGATAGTCAAAGAAGGGAAAAGTGACAGCTTTCCTATATATCTTGGAGATGCCACGAGATATGAAATTTTAAAATCAGTAGGAATAGAAAGAGCCCAAGCTCTCGTAATCTCAATAAAGAACGAAGTTACTGTAAAGAAGATTGTTTCTCTAGTTGCAACAAATTTTCCACATGTAAATATTATAATACGCCTACCAGATCTGAGTAATGTAGAAGCCTACAAAGATCTAGGGGCTAGTAAAATTATTCCGGAGACATCTGAGATTGGGTTGCAGCTTGGTGGAGCAGCACTGAGCCTAAGTGGAATTAGCGAAAGCGGAGTTGAATCCTTAAAAAGTAGATTTAGGAAAGGCAATTATAGCATGATAAAGGATATTAGCAGCGATATAGATGAATGATTATTTCTTCAGTTCTTCTTTGTGTCCCAACTCGTAACCGTTGATGTCAGACATTTGAGTGGCGTTTATTTTGTCTATAATAAGCTACACATATAGTTAGCCAAATCAAGGAAAGTGCAAACCAAGTTATTGCATATTCCAAGTGTTTCATCGGCTGTATAGTTAATTTATTGCTGAAACCTTTCTGCCACAACATACACTGCTCTAGCTTAATACTGAGTTCATTGGAAATTTCTTCTGTACTTAGGGTAAACCACGTGTTCAAAGCAGTATCATTTTTGATTAACAAACTTTTGCTTTTATTGCTATCGCAATATAAAACTCCACTTGCAGCTATTTTCTCAATTTTTGCTTTTTCCTCTTTTTTTTCTCTGACTATTCCTTTATTCACTAGCATGTAATGTCCAGTAGTGAGCAGCACAGGAGACAGCACATGATAACCGCGTTGCCCTGCAAAAACGTATAGTTCTATGTCACTTAAAATCCCATCAATCTTGACGTATCTGTAGTTAAATTTTGCAAGATCATCATCGGGCAACAGATAGACAACTGGAAGATTCATATTTTTGATGATATTGTTCTTCCAGTTTAATCTAAATAATTGCCACAACCCTAACAAAAAAAGAAGTAAGCAAGGTATAATTAAAATAAATATTGTTTTTTTTAACACCTTACATTTGTATTTTTAGGTAATTTTCAACACCTATAAGTTCAATAAGATCAATTTGTTCTTCAATCCAATGGTAGTGCTCTTCCTCATTTTTCAATAATTCCTCCAATAAGATTACACTAACAAAATCTCTCTCTTTTTCAGCAACAGAAATTGCTTCCCTATAGTCTTTTAAACCTTCTCCTTCTAATTTTAAATCATCTTCTAGGATTTTCTGTATTGTATCTTTTGTAAACTTCCCGTCATACTTTGAAATTTCATTTGTGTCTTGAAAGTTTGGTACACCTTTAAGCAATAAAACTCTTTCTGCTAGCTTATTTGCATGTTCAAGTTCCTCGTCAAGCTCGTCTTTCATTTTTTCTGCAAGTTTATTGATCCCACTATCTTTGAGAATTGTAGAATGCAAAAAATACTGGCGTATAGAAGTCAACTCACCAGTTAATAATTTATTCAAATGCCTTATTATTATCTCTTTATTCATAACCTTCCTTTAGTTTAATCTATTAGTTTAATCTATATGACAATGAGGATCATAGCAATAGATCTCTTGCATAACCTCTTTCCGATTTTACATCAAAACTTACTTCTGCTCCTCAAATTGACTATTCCTAGTTGTGAAGAAGGCAGTTATTGCAGTAGCCCAGAAATTAGCTGTAATTATGCATAAAATGTTGGTTGATAAAACAGAATTTTGTTATTAAAAGATATAGGAGGAGCATAAATTTTACTCAAGGTAGTAATGCCGATGGAAGGGATAAGCAAGAGCAGAGTGAAACTTAGATTTCGTATTAGACATGCTGCCGTTCACTTCTGCCTAACAAGTATAATGCGGCTTAACTACCATATCAAATTGTGAAGAGAACCGTGGAAGCGTACTACTTTTAATTTACGTAAAATTATTAAGGGTTGTGGAGGTATTTTGATTTATATAAAAATTATTGTTGGCTTATGCGCAGAGCCTCTGTTGTTCCAATGTCCTCCCAATAGGTATATTTATGATTAGAGTTACTTTTTCAGCTGAACAAAAAGTAGAAGAACACAGCGGCAGAGTTACTGGTTTTGACATACTACAACCAGACGTTTTAAAAGAAGCCGTTGCCCTCAGGGTAAACGGTGAGTTATATGATCTCTCACATGAAATTGAATCTGACACAGAAATAGAGGTGATACAACTCAGTGACGAAATGGGTTTGGATATAATAAGGCATGATGCTGCTCATATAATGGCTCAGGCAGTGAAAGAGCTCTTT
>JAITFM010000112.1 GCA_031281335.1 Rickettsiales bacterium
GGTTATTAGTATCATCTTTTATTTTGCTCGTCCTTTCAGTATTTGCTGGCGAAGGTCCTGGAACAGGTTGGACTTTATACCCACCTCTGTCGCAAATCATGTTTCATCCAAGTGCAGGAGTTGACCTTGCCATACTTGCACTCCATATTGCTGGTATGTCATCGATTGTTGGAGCGATCAATTTTATAGTTACTATATTTAACATGCGTGCAAAGGGCATGTCATTAACTAAGATGCCACTATTTGTTTGGTCTGTTTTATTAACGTCATTCATGCTAATTGTCGCTTTACCGGTGCTTGCTGGTGCTATAACTATGCTGCTCACTGATCGCAATATTGGTACTTCCTTTTTTGATCCTGCTGGGGGTGGTGACCCTGTATTGTTTCAACATCTATTTTGGTTTTTTGGTCATCCGGAAGTTTACATAATTATTTTTCCTGCGTTTGGTATCATAAGCCAAATCGTATCAACTTTTTCTCATAGGCCGATATTTGGTTATATGGGAATGGTTTATGCAATGATAGGCATAGCAGTATTTGGCTTTATGGTTTGGGCTCACCACATGTTTACTGTTGGGCTTAGTGAAGATGCTGCCATATTTTTTAGCACCAGCTCAATTTTTATTGGTGTTATAACTGGTGTCAAAGTCTTTAGCTGGATTGCAACTATGTGGGGTGGAGCGATTGAGCTTAAAACCCCTATGCTATTTGCACTAGGTTTTATTTTTATGTTTGTTGGTGGTGGCATAACCGGAATAGTTTTGTCTCAAGGTGGAATAGATAGGCTTTTACACGATACCTATTATGTTGTTGCTCACTTTCACTATGTCATGTCACTTGCTGTAATATTTGGAGCCTTCGCTGGCTTTTATTATTGGATAGGTAAAATGTCGGGTAAACAGTATAATGAATGCCTGGGAAAAATACATTTTTGGCTTACTTTTATTAGCATCAATATCACTTTTTTACCTCAGCATTTTCTGGGATTAGCTGGTATGCCAAGGCGTATACCCGACTATCCAGATGCATTCATTCCTTGGAATTATGTGTCCTCAATTGGTTCATACATGTCCTTCATTTCAGTTATGCTTTTTGTGTTTATAGTTGTACACCTCTTCAAATGGGGCAAGAAAGCTGGAAATAACCCTTGGGGAGGTGATACCTTGGAGTGGACAATATCCTCACCACCACCTTTTCATACTTTCGAAAAACCGCCAGTGGTAAAATAGAATGTACACAAGTGCTTTGTTAAATGTTGAATCAACAATATTGGGTTTTTGGCGTTTGCTGAAGCCAAGGATAATGTACCTTGTAGTATTTACTGCAGTTGCTGGAATGGTTGCTGCACCAGGTAGTATTCATCCTTTTCTTGCACTAATATCTCTTGTATGTGTTGCTCTTGGTTCAGGATCCGCAGGTGCCATAAATATGTGGTATGATAGGGACATAGATCTCCTCATGAAAAGAACAAAAGATCGTCCTATACCTTCAGGTAGAGTTTCTGCAGAAAGTGCGCTCGAATTTGGTATAACCCTTGGAGTATTGTCGGTATTTATTATGGCAATAGCAGTGAACTATATTTCCGCCGCTTTACTTGCAGTTAGCATATTATTTTACGTTTTCGTATACACAATTTGGCTCAAAAGACGCACTCCGCAAAATATTGTTATCGGCGGTGCATCAGGTGCTTTCCCTCCAATGATTGGTTGGGCAATTGTGACTAACTCTGTAAGTTGGGAAAGTTTTATTCTATTCCTAATAATTTTCATGTGGACCCCACCGCACTTTTGGGCTCTATCCTTAAATAAGTCTGAGGACTATGTAAAAGCGTCGATTCCAATGTTCAATGTTGTTTATGGCCCAGAGAAAACAAGAAAACATATATTAATTTACAGTGTGTTGCTGGTGCTAACTAGCTTACTTCCAGCACTGTTTTTGAAAAATGCTCTATTTTACCTAAGTCTGGCAACCCTTGAGGGTTGCATTTTTATTTGGTATGCTGTATCTATTATAAGGCTCAAGAATCATAGCTCACAGAAAAAAATGTTTTCTTATTCAATTTCTTATCTATTTTTTCTGTTTACTAGTGTTATTTTTTGTTCTACTGATTTGTTTTAGCTATGAAAGAACGGCAGAAACATAAAAACTATTTTTTGTTTTTCCTTCTAATATTGTTCGTTGTTGCGCTTTTCTTTGTTTCTATAATAAAATTTAAGGGTACAGCTTAAACGCCTTGTATCCATGTGTCTCATTGAAATTGTGCTTTCATAAAAGCAGCTATATACTTTGTTAATTCATATAATTAAGGATGAATAAAAAGGAAGTGACAATATACACGGATGGGGCGTGCCTTGGTAATCCTGGAGCAGGAGGATGGGCGGCAATTATACTATTTCAAAATCATAGAAAGGATGTTTATGGTAGGGAAGAAAATACTACAAACAATAAAATGGAGTTAACAGCAGTGATCAATGGACTGAAGGCGTTAAAATTTTCTTGTAATATTAATTTATATACGGATAGTCTCTATGTTAAATATGGTATAACAGAGTGGATAAATAAGTGGAAAGTGAATGGCTGGAAGACAAGTAATAAAAAATCAGTAAAAAATATGGAGTTGTGGAAAGAATTGGATGACATTGCTTCACAACACGAGATTAATTGGAGATGGGTTAAAGCTCACAATGGCGATAAATATAATGAGGAGGCTGATAGTTTAGCAAGAAAAGCAATAATCGATGCTTAAAAAAATCACTATATTATTTTCTATAGTTTTATTATTTATGCTCTGCTTCTTTATCTTTTTTAAAGATAAAAGTCCCTTGGGAGTTAATATTAGTTATATCAATTTTTACTTAAAGAATAAGATATCGAAAACGTTTGCCAACTCAAACGTCAATATGGAGAGTACTTCAGTTATTTGGCAAAGAGATGGCACAGATCCATATCTAGTCATTACAGATTTGAAAATAGTGAACCCTGGTTTTACTATAAAAGTTCCTAACCTTTTTGTGCATTTTAAGTTCAGTTCCTTGCTAAAAACCAGTGTAAATTTTTCTCAAGTCTCGGCTGATAATGTGCATGTGTGTATCAACCAGGAAAAAGATGACTTCAAAGCAGTTGATTTTAATTCAAAAAATTTTTTGAAAGCAGTAAGGAAATTCTTTTTTGGCTTAAATGCGGGTTCAAAGATTGAAATTACTAACATTGCTATCAATAAAAGCACGGAAGGTGAATTTTTCATTGATAAAGTATATGCAGGGAAGGGGGAAGATTTCAATGTTTTGGATATTCGCGTCCATACAAAAGAAGGTAAAGGGTTTCTAGATGATTTATCCATTACGATAAAAAACCGCAATAATTTACTAAATTTGTATGGAACATTCTATAACCTAAAGTTGGGGCTATTTAACGAGTTTTCCACACTAGTTAAAAGTTACAATTTGGACAAAGAAATAGGATTCAAAGGAAACTTTTCAATGAGAATTAATGGAAAGGATGAAGTTGTGGACGGAAACATATACGTATTAAATACAGAGAATCATTCGGACAAAAACTTAGCCTTGACTAATGTAAATGTGAATTTGACATATAGTGACGAAATCATCAGCGTAAAAAACTTTCATTTTAAATTGAATGGTATGTACCTTTCTTTGATTGGCAAAATGAATTTTAGTACAAATCATACTCTGCTTAGGGTCAACATTAGTAAACTTGCCGCGAAGGATTTATGTACTTATGTACCAGATGGTATAGTGAACAATAGATTTAAAAAATGGTATTGTGATAATATTGATGGGGATATTGTAAATACAATCATAAGTTTCAACGGCAAAATCAACAGCTTAGTTAATGATGATCTATCAGACGTCGTAATTGTTGCCGATATAGAAAACGGTAGTGTCAGATTTGATGAAGATTTTGAGCAAGTGAAAGAATTAAACGGTGATTTAACTCTCAAAAATAACAACCTCACAATTGCTGTAAATAGCGCTAAGTTTCAGAATTTCACTATTGATGGTGGTAGTGTTGAAATGAACTTTCTCGATAAGGAAGATTCAGTTCTAGTCATCAATGGTAAGGCCACAAGCGATGCTTATGGGTTATATGAGCCTATAAAATTTAAGCTGGATGATATGATTCAGGTTACAAGGGACAAGATTGGCGGAATAGCAAAATCTGTGTTCAGTTTTCGCATTTTTAACCTGAATGTCGACGATAAAAAAGTAGACTTCTTAGCAAATTTTCATTCCAAAATTGACGATCTAGTTGCCTATGGTGCAAGTCTTGGTAAGCATGATATTAAGCTTGATTTCGGCAGAGACTTCATTGACTTAAATGATAGTGGTATGGTGAATAATACACAACTATTATTCGACTTGAAAAGTAGCAACAAAAATGAAAGTTTTGCTTGGAATTTGAACGGGGATTTACCTGCTCAAATACTTAATTTTGATGGTGGTTACGTCAACACAAATATAGAGTCAGTGATAAATCAAGATAAGACGGGATATGTTAATGGTAATATAGATTTGTCAGAGCTTGAGTCACGTTCAAGCTACTTAGGATGGAGGAATCGCTTTGAAGATCACAATAAAATTTTGTTTTCTACAAGGCTAAAAGGAGCAGGTGAGTTGTTAATAGATAAATTAGACGTTGTAGGAAATGACCTAGATATAAAATTTAGCGGAAAAGTAGAGAATGGGAATTTGTATTTGAGTTCTGGCAAATTTGAATTGCCGGATAATGACCTTAATGTAGAAGTTGAGTTAGGCAGAGAAAAAAATGCCATAACTATTTATGGTGAGAAAATTAATTTAAGTGATATTTTAGGGTTACTTGGCAAAAATAGTGGTAGATTCAACAATGACATAGAAGTAAGTATGAATGTTGACAATGTAATGATGAAAGAAGGCATTGTTGTCAAAAACGTTAAGCTACATGTAACCTGCACTAAAGGTGATTGCAGTGGAAGTAAATTTACAGGACAGTTTTTGGAAGACAATAGCAAAATATCAGCAGAATACAGTGGAATAGGGCTCGAAATATATGCGGATAATTCAGGTATGCTTTTGCGTTCTTTAGGCATTGGTAAATCAGTTAAAAACGGCAAATTATCTTTTTATCTATCTCCTAAGAGAGAAAATGGAGAACATTACGGCATGTTATCTATCAGCAATTTCTACATCAAAGATGCTCCGCTGCTTACTACTTTACTATCGATGTCTTCACTGCCTGGTATTGTAAACGCTATAAAGAACGAAGGTGTATACTTTTATAAGTGTAATGCACCTTTTTCATATAAAGATGGCACTGTTGAAATTGAAGAGTCTTGGCTTGAAGGGGCGGAGCTGGGCATTAGCACTAGTGGTAGGCTTGATATCAAGGATTATAAGTTCCAGGTTGAAGGACAAGTAATACCAGCATACTCAATTAATAAATCTTTGTTGAAAATCCCTATAATTGGAAAACTTCTCACTGGTGGAAAAAGCAGGGGGATTATTTCAATAGACTACAAAGCAAATGGGGATGATAAAAGCAGTAACGTATCTGT
>JAITFM010000012.1 GCA_031281335.1 Rickettsiales bacterium
TTTTTTCATTACAAAATACCAAACGAACCTCTAATTTTTGTAGAAGTTGCATTGATGGATGGAATTGCAGATAGCATTCAACATCTCTTAGATGAGTCGGTACCTTCAAGTGATCCAAGCAGTGCAAATACCGCCATATTCTATTCAATATCAAATACCCAAGCAGGGTTGTCCGGAATCAGTCTTGGTAATTTTTTGATTAAAAGGGTTGTGGAAAAGCTGTCGCAGGAGTTTAAGAGTATAAAAACATACGCAACACTTTCTCCAATACCTGGCTTTACGAAATGGCTGAAAGAAAGTTTAAGCCAAGATATTACTTTATTAAGCAAACTGAACATAAAACAATCTAGTGCAGAAATTTTAGAAAGCATAGAGCAGTTAAAAACTAACGTTGAATGCGAAAAACAATGCTTGCTGAAGCTTTGTGCACATTACTTGCTAAAGGTTAAAAACAGTAGTGGTGGTGCTTATGATCCGGTAGCACATTTTCATTTAAGCAATGGGGCATCAATAAAACAACTAAACTGGATGGCAGACACTTCTGAGAAGGGCATTAGTCAGTCAGCTGGAATGATGGTGAATTACCTATATGAATTGTCTAAAATAGATAATAATCATGAGAGCTATATGGTTAATAAAGTGGTTTCTTGTGCGAAACAGGTACTATCTGTGTTAAAAGGGAAGTAAATAATTGCTCTTACAGCTCTTAAAATGTAAAATAGTTCTACTTAAATATGTAGAATAGCCATCAATGGATAATATAAGAAATTTTGCAATAATAGCACATATAGATCATGGAAAGTCAACGCTTGCTGATCGTTTAATAGAGGAATGTAATGGTCTTGAGGCAAGGGAAATGACCAATCAAGTGCTTGATTCAATGGAGATAGAACGCGAACGTGGAATCACAATCAAAGCACAGACGGTAAGACTCAACTACACTGCAAACGATGGGAATCGATATTGCTTGAACCTCATGGATACCCCAGGTCATGTTGACTTTTCATATGAAGTGAGTCGAAGCTTGGCTGCATGCGAAGGTTCGCTTTTAGTGGTAGATAGTAGCCAAGGAGTTGAGGCTCAAACTCTTGCGAATGTGTACAAAGCTGTTGACAATAATCATGAGATAATAGTTGTGCTCAATAAAGTTGATCTCCCTGCTGCAGATCCAGAAAAGGTAAAGCTTCAGATTGAAGAAGTAATTGGTATTGACGCAAGCGAGTCAGTTTTAATATCGGCGAAAACCGGACTTGGAATAAGAGATGTACTCGAAGCAATAGTGACGAAACTTCCAGCTCCACAGGGTGATGCAAACACTCCACTGCAGGCAATTTTAGTTGATAGTTGGTATGACCCTTATTTGGGAGTTGTAATTTTAGTGCGAGTTAAAAATGGAGTGCTAAAAAAAGGCATGAAGATTGTTATGATGTCCAACAATGCTACATACCAGGTGGATAATATCGGTATTTTTACTCCGAAAAAGGTAATGACGGGTGAACTTTTAGCAGGTGAAGTTGGTTTTATAACTGCTTCAATGAAGGAAGTAGCAGACTGTAGGGTAGGGGACACCATCACCGAGGAAAAGAGGTCTTGTAGTGAAGCACTGCCTGGATTTAAAGAAGTGCACCCTGTGGTATTCTGTAGCATTTTTCCCAACAAAACAGATGACTTTAAATATTTAAGAAAAGCACTGGAAAAACTACATTTAAATGATGCTAGCTTTACATTTGAGGCTGAAACGTCAAATGCTCTTGGCTATGGATTCCGTTGCGGTTTTTTGGGAATGTTACACCTTGAGGTTATTCAAGAAAGGCTTGAGAGAGAGTTTGATTTAGATCTAACAGCAACCGCGCCGAGTGTTATATATAGAGTTACAACACGAAATGGCGAAATTCTGAATATTCATAATCCAAGTGATATGCCAGATCCTACAAAAGTTGAGATGGTAGAAGAGCCGTGGATTACTGCAACTATAATGGTGCCTGATCAATGTTTAGGAGAAATTCTATCTCTGTGTGAAGAAAGGAGGGGAGAGCAAAAAGATTTATCTTATGTTGGTAGCACAACAACAGCACTGATGAAGTATAAGTTACCACTATCTGAGGTTGTTTTTGATTTTTACGATAGGCTAAAATCGATTTCTAAGGGATATGCAAGTTTAGATTGGGAAATTTCCGATTATCGGGAAAGTCAGATAGATAAATTGAGCTTTTTAGTTAATGGAGAGCCTGTGGATGCATTGGCATGCATTGTTCACAAAAGTAGGGCAGAAAAAAGGGGACGTGAAATATGTACACGTTTGAAGGATTTGATACCACGTCAGCAATATAAGATTGCAATTCAAGCAGCAATGGTTAGCAAAATTATTGCCAGGGAAACGATTAATCCATACAGGAAGGATGTGACAGCTAAACTCTATGGTGGAGATGTAACGCGAAGAACGAAGCTTTTAGAAAAACAAAAGAAAGGTAAGAAAAGATTGCATTCTATAGGAAATGTCAATATTCCGCATAATGCTTTTATTCAAGCTTTGAAGATAAATGACTAGTAGTATCTACTTTCATGACACCCTCTTGGTAGGCTCAAGTCATAATGTTCGTACAGATGTGCAACTTATTCAAGAGATTTGCTCAATGGTAAAGTTTGTCCTGATACGCTACAATCTTCAGAAGCTAATTCTACAAATTTGTCTGTTAGTTTATCAGGTAACACTAGTTCAGGCGTATCCTTTCCAGGAAACGCCTGCTTGTACATTTCGCTGTCAACAGGTCCTTCTGGATATACAGCATTCACGCACAACTTTGTATGTTTTGTCTCAGATGCATATATCTTTACCATGATTTCTAGTGCAGCTTTACTTGCAGCATAAGGTATCCAATACGGATAGGAAGAAGGAGAAAGTGTTACTTCTGAAGTCATGAATATCACTCTTCCAGAATTAGACTTTTTCAGCATTGGATCTAAGTTTTTTAGCAAGTACCAATTGGCAGTAAAATTTGTATTCATTACATTCTGCAACTCCTCAAGCTCGCAGTCGTGAACAGGATTCAATTTACCTAAAATTCCAGTACACGCAACTAATATATCAAGTGCCCCAGACTCTGATAATTTTAGGCTTTCTATCATATTTGTTAGTATCTTTACATTTTCAAAGTCCAAAAGATCAAGTTGAATTAGCTTAACAGAGCCTTCTTTGAATTCTTCAAATTCCTCAATTTCATTGTACAGTGGCTTGAGATGATCAATAGACCTTGAAATTAAAATTACACACGCGCCTTCCTTTACAAATCTTTTTGCAACAGCAGACCCAATTCCACCTGAAGCCCCGGTAATTAAAGCTATTTTGCCTTCTAACTTACCCATTCTTTTTCCTTAGCGAGACTCATTAAAACATTTTAGCTGAAAATTAAACTTTGCTCCATATATAAAAATTAAACTCACTATATAGAAAAATAGTAATGACACTACCACACCACCCAAACTTCCGTATATTAAGTCCAATTGGCCAAAAGAAGCTTTTAAGTATTGTTTGAAAGCTGAAGCAGAAGCTGTCCAGAGCATAACAGCTACACAAGATCCAGGAAATACATCTGACATATTTTGTTTTACGCTGGGTAGCATAAAGTATAGCCAGGAAACCACTGTGAAGAGTACAAATTCGATGAGGAGATATTTAGTATAACTTAGCCCATGATAGGAAAAATCAATCAGCATTGGCACTAATGTGGAGAACACTATAGTCAGAGTTATAATGAGCGTAATTACCAAAAATTGCAATATACTGAGCACCCTTCTCAATATATAAGGTGGCGAAACTGGAACTTTGTAGGCTTTATTCAATATTGTTCTCAGCCCTTCAATCGTTGACGAGGCTGTCCAAACAGCACCCACAATTGCCAAAGTCAATAAACTCTGTGGCGGACCAGATATTATCTCCCTAATACGCGGCATTAAGGATGCTAAAATGTCCTGTGGCATGTGATCAATTATAAATGCCCAGCCGATGTTATATTGGTCTAAGAAATTTGCAAATGTTGACGCTAAAGCTATTAAAACGATGAGAAAAGGTAATATTGACAACAGGATTAAAAATGATAAATATCCCGCATGTTCCATTCCATCATTATAAATTGTGTCAATCAAAGCACGGTAAAGACAATAAATAATGCTGTAAAACTTCTGTAGTAACTTATTCACTATATATAAACAAACCAAGTAAGATATTCTAAATGAAATAAAATATATTTTTAAGCAAAACCTTCCAATGATACTGAGAATTGCCATATTTTTTGCTGCTCCAAGCACTCTTTTTAAACAACACAAGATTTATGTCACTCCAGTGCGTAACACTGGCCATAGAAATAGAACTAAAAAACTACTTGACAAATTCTTTCAACCCCCTTATAATGAGGCTGAAGCTATTATTTATCTTCAGTCTGTGCAGATAAAACGACAAAAAACTCAATGTACTT
>JAITFM010000087.1 GCA_031281335.1 Rickettsiales bacterium
GGAGGACAGATTTTGGATATTGATGCAGATTTCTCTAAAATAAAAGAAATCCATTTATTAAAAACCGCAAAACTATTTGCAGCTTCATGTGAAATAGGCGCTATAATGGGAAATGCTACAGATGAGCAACGGAAAACGTTACATGACTATGGAATAAACCTAGGGCTTATCTTTCAAGCCAAAGATGATATTGAAGACCACAAACAAGATGAGGTAAGTAATTTAATGTCTATACTCGGTAAAAGTGAAACAAAGAACTATATAGAAAGTCTCTTTAAACAAGCTTTGGATAATTTGAGTGAACTTTCAGGCGAAACTAATTATTTATACAATTTATTGAATCAGGTAAAAAACGATGGTTAGGAAAATTATATTACAATTGCTTATTTCCATAGTAATAATTTTCACTTTAACTTCCGCTTTTGTGTTTACCATCGTTCAAATAAACAAAAGCAGGCCAGAAAAGAGAGACAAGCTTTATGAGTTAAATACTACGAATGATGGTTTGGTACAGACAATAGCATATTACCTAGTGAAGCCAATACTTGAATCAGCACTTGACCACTATATCGAAAAGCATGGGTTGAAGGAGTATTTAAAAGAAATAATACAGCAGGAAAGAGAGGAAAATTCAATAAACTTCTATGAAATTACAGAAGGCAGTGGTAGCAGAGCTCTATGTGGTCAAGAAGTCCTGCTGCAAATGTATAAAGTATCTAACAACCTAGCGGCACCACTTCCGAGTCAAGTCCCTAATGTTACTTTGAAAATAGGTCAAGATGATTGGAAAGAAGTGGACCTAGGAATAATGGGCATGAAAGAAGGAGGAGAGCGTGTAGTTACTGTAAACATTGCGAGTGGTAACAAAACAAACTTTAACTCCTACTACGTCAAACTAATCGAAGTAAAAGATAAATACCCCGACTCAGTAAATAATATGATGATTTTCAATGACTTAGTTAATAGGGCTGGAAAACAAGTAAGGTGTGGTGATGAGGTGTCGATTAAGTATAGCGTAATGAGACATGATGGTGAATATATAATCAAAGATCAAACAGCGCAATTCAAAGTTGGTGATAAAAAAGTCCCGCTTGCCATAGAGCTTGGAGTGGTTGGAATGAGAGCTGGTAATAACAGAACTATCATTTCTCCACCGGAACTTTTGAACGTTACTGATGGTACGTTAGTCGAAGATATAGATTTTGACGAAGAAAATGTTTCAATAATTAACTTAAGCTTAGATGCCAAAGCTTAAAGGCAAGATACTTTAAAATATTACTTGGTAACTAAAGAAAATAACAAAAGTACATATTGCAGTAATAACTGGTGGTAAAACCAGAAAAATAGGTGTCTTTTTAATGAAAAAGTTCTTAGAAGGCTTTGAGAAAAAAGCATTGTAAATTATTGGCAAAAAGTACATAGCATTTAGTATAGTGCTTACTATTAATACAAGAGTAACAAATACAGAAAGTGCTACATTGCCAGAGCTAAAAACAGCCTGAAAAATGAGAAACTTACCCCAGAAAGTTGGAGCAGGTAGCACTCCGATCATAGATAACGCACCTATAGTAAATGCTGCCATAGTAATTGGCATATTTCGTCCTATGCCGTGAATTCTATCTACATATTTCTCACCTGTTTTCGTTATTATGCTACCTGCAACAAAGAATAGAGTGATTTTTGCAAATGCATGACAAACTAACTGAAAAACTGCAACTCTTGCGCTAAGGTCGCTAAAAATTGAAGCGAATAGTATAACATATGATAATTGGGAAACGGTAGAGTAGGCGAGCAATTTTTTCAATTCTTTCTGCTTGAGTGCAATCAGTGAAGCAGCAATGATGGTGAATCCTGCAGCATAAGGCAGCCATCCTCCAGCAAACCAATTTTGTTGTGCAAAGCGTTGCAGATTATCGGTACCAAAAGTGTATAATATGACTTTTATAATGATGAAAACCCCGGATTTCACGACAGCAACAGCATGTAGCAGCGCGCTCACAGGAGTTGGTGCAACCATTGCTTTTGGTAACCAAAAATGCATTGGCATTAATGCAGCTTTGCCTATTCCGTAAATCAGCATAGCAAAACACACTGCAATGAAAGTGACGAGCGAAGTGTCAAATTTAAATATTCCACCGCTTACAAAGTCTAAAGTATGAAATTTACTGTATAAGAAACCGAGAACTGGAAAAAATAGTACTAAGGAAGAAAAAAACAGCACACCAAAATAATAACGCCCAGCTATCATTGATTCATTTGTTGTGTTATAGGTGACAAGAGGATAAGTACTTATAGTTAAGAGCTCATAAAAGACAAATGTAGTAAGCAAATCGCCAGAAAAAGCAATAAACATTGCACAACTCATCGATATTGAAAGAAAACACAGGAAATTTGAGTAATTATTACCAGGATAGTTATTCTGCATATAACATATTGCGTATACGCTGGTTAATATCCATAAAAATGATATTAATAAACTAAATACCGCTCCAGTGGACTCTAGCTTTAAACTAATGTGCAAGTTATTGCTAAAATCCATAAGGATAAATTGAGAATGATCACCATATGCCCAATATAAAGTGCACAGACACGCATATGTAAATAGGAGTATAGAAGAGGCAACAGTAACGCCGTTGCTCACTCTAGGCCATTTGCCGGTAAAAAAGATAACCACTGCGCCAAGCAGCGGAATCAGTGCAGTAATTAACAAATAATTTTCAGTGATTGCAAATGGTAAGGAAAGAGATGTTAAAACATATTCCACTAAATAATTCATCTTTTTGCTTGGGTAAAGCTAGAATTATACTCAAACCACAGAAAAACTGCCACTTTTTTGAACGCTCCCCGTTCCCTTCCCGTAAATTAGTTTTATGCATATATGACACAGACTGGATAGAGGAACAACTGTCCCTCTATCTTTTCCATCTTCTTATATCTGAC
>JAITFM010000099.1 GCA_031281335.1 Rickettsiales bacterium
CATACAACAATCTATAGACCGCTTCACATATAGGCATTTTTATCTTTAGCTTCTCTGCTAAATTAAATGCAGATTGAGCGGTACTAAAACCTTCAGTCACTGACTTACCTTCTGACAGAATCTGCTGAACGTCAAAGCTATCGTTACTACTGCCTATTTTAAACCCAAAGGACAGATTTCTTGAATTCAAGGACGTGCATGTCATAACCAGATCACCCAAACATGCTGGTCCAAGTAGCGTGTCTATATTAGCGTTACCTGTTTTTGCTAGATATAAAGTCTTTACTTCATTCATACTATTTGTTATCAGTGCTGCGTGAGCATTGCATCCAAGTTTTTTACTTAAAATGATTCCACATGCTATAGCAAAAACGTTCTTTAGTGCTGCACAAATCTGTACTCCTATGATGTCCCTGCTAAAGTGTAGTTTTATATTTTCCTGCTGTAGTTCTGACATTAGCTTTGGACCTAATGTGCTGTTTTGGCATGCAAGAACCATTGAATAGGGTAGTTTTTTTGCGACTTCTATGGCGAAACTGGGACCTGAAAAAATGGCAACTTGATTGTTAGGTAAAACTTCATTTACTATTTCACTAGGTAGTTTTAATGTAGATCTTTCTATTCCCTTACAGGCTAAGATTATTGCTACGTCTTTTTTTAGGCCACAATCATGTAATTGCTGACATACCTGTCTTAGAGATTGGGTAGGAACAGCGAGGACTATTGCTGAAGCGTTAACTGCTTCCTCAATAGCTAATTTTACTGGCACGCTATTAGGGATTCTACAACCAAATAATTTGTCACTTTCTCTTGTTCTATTGATTGATTCGAAAGTAGTTTTATTGCGGGTCCATAAAATCACATCTTGTTTATCACTTAGTGAAATTGCAATTGCTGTACCCCATGCACCAGCGCCTAAAATTGATATAGTCACACAATGCCCCTGAAAAGTATTACTTATACTTTAGAATGGTAGGATAAGTAAATTAAAAATATAACACAGATATATAAAATAGTTAAATATTTATTAACCTAAGTATTCTTTTAGTAATAATAGTTTTAACTCAATATTTACTAAAAATAATATTATTCTTATGATATATAGTATATCTATTATGTTTTAGATCTATTTATATAATTTTGGAATGGTATATCTATTACTAGTAGTTTTGACCATTTGTTAATAAAAGTTTGATTTGTTACTTTCCTTAGTTATATATATTACTAAAATTATAAATTACTTACGGGGTGTAAAATATGCGTATATTACTAATTGAAGATGATCAAGTAAGTGCAAAGACTGTGGTTAACGCTTTAACTTCTGATGGGCACTTTTGTGATGTTGTAACTTCTGCGCAAGACTACAACAATAATATGGTTTCCTCAAATGGAGATCACTATGACCTAGTTATTCTAGATATACACTTGCCCGGTGATATTGATGGATATGATATATTGTTAAGACTAAGAAGTGCAAAAATTAAAGTTCCTGTCCTGATACTTTCGTGCATATCAGCCGTTAATCAGAAAGCTAAAGGACTTGGATACGGTGCTGATGATTACTTAACTAAACCATTCCACAAAAGTGAGCTACTTGCTCGAATAAAGGCAATAGTACGTCGTACTAAAGGACATCCTGAATCAGTGATCAAAATTGGTAATATAAATATCAATTTTGATCATAGGATTGTTGAGGTAAAAGGTAAAACGGTTCATCTGACTAATAAAGAATATTCTATGATAGAGTTGCTAGCATTACGTAAAGGAACAGTACTAACAAAGGAAATGTTTTTAAATCATCTCTACAATGGTTTAGATGAACCTTCAGATAACAAAATAGTTGATGTCTTTATGTGCAAGTTGCGTAAGAAACTTGAAAGTGCAAGTGATGGAAAAAGCCATATAGAAACCGTTTGGGGCAGAGGGTATGTCCTGAAAGAGTATGTTGATGAAGAGGAATATTCTAATGCCAATGTAGGTGAGAATAGTGGTGGCTATCAAGCAGAACAAGCAAAAGACAATGCATAAAGTGCTTATACATTTGATACGGTATAATTGATATTTATGTGAGTGTCTAGGTGAAATATAAGCCGGGTTCTGTTTGTGTAGCTATTTATCTGGAGTAAATGTTACCATTTACTGCTTGCGATTTACCCGAGTAGATATGAGGAAAAACATATGGTCTACTCTTATTTAATCTTGCTCCTAGTGTTGGTTACTCGACTACCAATGTTGCCATTGTTATGGTGTGCTCTTACCACACCTTTTCACCCTTACCTAAAATACTTTAGGCGGTAATTTTCTGTAGCCCTATAACTGGAGTTACCTCCGGCGGGCGTTACCCGTCACTATTTTTCCTTGGAGCCCGGACTTTCCTCTGCTGTGCTTATCGCACAACAGCAGCTACTTATTTCACCTAGGGTTATACTTTAACATGAAAATCATAAAAGTAAAACAATTTCCCTGCTAATCAATGGTCCGCATATCAAACATCAGGCAACAGCTAAAGGTAATGTCCTGGTACATCATTACTACTCAAAGATGATCTTCTAGATCCTGAATTTATACTACCTTCAGGTGATGGACTGCTTGATCTGCTACCACTTTCCACTGATACGCTGTCTAACACTATTTCAGGACTGCTTGTTTTGCTGTTACCGATAAAAAGTTCTCCACTACTGCTACTCGAATGTGACTCTAAATCAGATAGCTCTAACACAGGGGCAGCATTATAACGACGATGTTTCTGAACATATTTATATACTATGAATCCTATAGTTCCAATAACGATGCCCATTGCTCCAAGTACAAATCCTGCTATTACTCCTGCCTCAGGACCCGTTATAGCATGTTGCACTGGATGTGGAGAAGAAGTTGGTTGAGGAAGTAAAGTTGTGATAGACGCAGAAGTTGTCAACTCTCTTGTTCTGGTGCTTGGTATAGTAAATGCTGTGTGTGTAGTTTTTTCTGAGTTTGTTATTAGCTTATGAGTTGGCGTTGTGACTCGTTCAACTGTAGTAGCTTGTGATGTGGTAGCTGCTGTTGTTGGCTTCGCTGTTGCAGAAGATTTTGCAGTACTTATTTTATCAGTGTCCGTAATAACTGTGGTAGCTTTTGAAGTAACGGTTGTTTCAGATGTTGTTGGTTTCACTGTTGTAGACACTGTACTTGCTTGAGTTGTTGGCTCTGTTGAGGGTTGAGTAGTACTGCTTACTGCAGGAATCGATGAAATGGTAACTGCTGTAAGCTTTTCAGTACTTGTTGTAGAATCTGAAATTACAGTTGGTATGTTAGTTGACGCCGTAGTAACCACGGTTGCTTTTGAAGTAACGGTTGTTTCAGATGTTGTTGATTTCACCGTTGTGGGGTCTACAGTGCTTGTTTTAGTATTCGAAGTAACCGTGGTTGCTTTTGGAGTGACAGTTGTGACAGTGACTGTTGTTGGCTTTGCTGTTGTAGATTTTGCAGTACTCGTTCCAGCTTCTGTAGTGACCGTGGTCGCTTTTGAAGTAGCAGTTGCTGTTGTAGACACTTTACTTGTTTGAGTTGTTAACTCCGCTGTTGAAGGATGAGTGGTCTCCACAGCGTCAATTTTTGTTGTATCAGTAATTGCAGTGGTTGACGTTTTTGCAGAAGTCTCAACTTTCTCTGTGGTAGTTATAAGAGCTACGGTACTGCTAGAAATAATACTAGGCGTCAATCGGCCATTAATGATATTTACAAAATCACTGAAAGTGTTGATAGTATTTGCTGGTATTATTGTTACCTCAGAAGGTTTTTCGAATCTTCTGTGATTAAAAATTATGATATTTTTTCCACTTATTGCAGTTGTGATAAAGCAACCTTGACCACTATCTTTAACATACAATTGACCTACAGGATCTTTAAATTCATGAACAATAAAGTCCGATCTTGATCCATTCTTAACAAGGCTTGCTGAATGCAACTCTTGCGCATTAGAAGATTGGTTTTTTGCAAGAAAAGCAACTAGATCATTTCCCTTTGTTTGCTTTACATGCTGCAAAAAGCTTATCTCATGTTTACTAGAAAGAGATAGTGCTTTATTATCTATCTGACACTCTTTCTTACTAAGCAGACGTTCGTTAGCTCCCTTTCTGTCTTTCAAATTCTGGACTGTTTTGGCTACGCTAAATTTAAAAATTTGTGTTTTTCTCACCTGATTTTCCTTGGTGATCTTTTTACTCGTTTGCGCATAAAGCATTGTGTTTCCACCTAATGCTAATTGCCCTGGATTATCAAATTTGAATAATTTTCTTTCTATGATGCCTTTTTTTCCAGGTAATGCTCTAAATATTCCGCTTTCGTTTGGCTTAAGATACCAAGAAACTAGGGTTTGATCCTTTAAATTATGGGCGATTACAATAACATTACCATTATCAACCTTTACTGCTTTTGGTTGAAAGTAACTATTACCTATGTTTGCAGAATTGCCATTGTCAGCGTTTTTTTGCAATTTTGTTTTACCTGAATGCTCAACTGAAGGAGCGTTAGTTGAATGCTTGATTTTGTAAGTGCTGAATGTGAGGCCTTTAATATGGTTTTTTCCTTCTTTGTTAGTTCCTTTGTCAGGAAAGATTATTCCAACTTTATCCATTTCAGCTGAATTTTCTATTAGTGTGAGAGATAATTGGCCCTTGAATTCATTCGCTACGTTGATACCTGTATCACATTCGTATGTTTTTGATTGGTATAATGGACTAATGAGTAATTTTACTTTACTGGTTCCATTGCCATTATCTTGATAGCTGAGTCCATAAGCAACTCCATTTCTCTCAGTGAGTGCTATATTTGCTGGGTTAAAACCTGCAGCTTCTTTAATTTTTAGCGTATTTGAGTTAACTTCGAGCAATTTATTTAATATAAACATAATTCTATTTAAAATTTTAATAAAGAGTTATTATAGCTATTTTAACATACTAATGTCAATAAAAATACTAATAAATTAATTTTTTTTTTATTCTGAGGTAATACGTCAATAAAACCGAAACTGCTTAAAGCTTCTGTAAGCGGTTATATAGCTTGAGCTAGCTATACTCCTTGACGGAAATCATTTATTATGCTATAATATGTATATCAACGCCATAAAATTGTATGAGCCTTTTTAGCAGCATTAAAGAATTCTTTGGTCCTAGTAAGCCAAACTACGAGCCTAGAGATAAACTTGAAATTGAGGTGGATGGAATCCTTCCTGATAAGCATGTTTATAGTGTTGAAGGAAGTAATTTGACAGTGGAGATATTTCATAAGAATCTTAGCGGTGAGAGATTAAAAAATATCGAAGAAACCATCAATGACACCCTAAAGAGGTGTTGTAGGTTTTTTGATGTTCAGATTGATGATTGCGCAAATTTTCGCATTTTTATGCTGGAAAATAGGGATCAACTTGCTGAAGTTTTGAAAAAAGTACACAACTTTGATCCACCGAAAACTTGGACTGGGTTAACAGTCAACAATAACCACCCCCAGTATAGAGAGCTTTCAAAGTTCTCAGCTTCAGATGTATTTCTTTTTTTTAATGAAAAGGATGGATTGCTTTTTAACACGCCCTTTTCTGACGATGCTATTGAGTATCATATTTCCCATGAATTTGCCCATTGCATTCAGTTTCTCAAGTTTTATCAGCCAGTCATTGAAGGTTTGTCGCCAAAGCTTCAATTGCCAGTTTTTGAGGGAAGTGCAGACTTTATAGCATGCGAGAAGACATGCGATGGACTCGAGAAAGACTCCGTCTGTGAGGCTCGTTTTAAGCAGGGAATTGATAAGATTAAGTCTGAGAACTTGAGTTTATATAAATATATTATGGTTATTATGATCAAACAAGCGATAATCCTTATAAAACGGGAATTGTAGTATCAAAATTCTTAAATGACCAGCATCCTAAGACGATCGTCAAACAATTCCACTGTACTGGGCAAGGAGATTATAAGTGTCACCATGATCTACAAAGCGAAATATGGGAAATAAGCAGCAGTAAAGAATTTGCAGACTGGTTGAATAAGCAATACCACTCTGCAGATAGTATGATACTGTAAAGCGCTATTTCTAAAAAACCAACAACAAAAACAAAAAAAAACTACTTGACAAGTTTCGACATTCCCCTTATCATAAAAATATGGGTATTTATAATCCCAAGGTCAGCTACTTGTCAAGCGTATAGAGCATTAACGCCAAGTTATTAAAATAGATATTGACCAGGGCTTCTTTTGCTTTTTTTTCTGTTTGGTAAATTTCTTAATGTTTATAGCTAAGGCAATTTAAGAGCACACAAAAAACGCCAAAAATAATTGCCTTTTCATGCAAGAAGTCTAATTGCAATTATTGACCCTTTAAGTATAATCTGTTGAGATTTACATGAACCTTACAGATGAAAGAAAAAGAAGAGCAGTTTAGCTTTGCATCGGAAAATCTCAAGAAAGCAAAGAAGTTTATAGAGATATACCCAAAAGGTAAAGAAGGTAGTGCTGTTATGCCTTTACTATATCTGGTTCAAGAACAATGTGGATGGGTTCCTGAGTCTGCCATGCGCTACGTTGCTGATATGCTGCATATTCCACATATTCGCGTATGTGAAGTGGCAAATTTTTACACCATGTATAATTTAAAACCAGTGGGTAAATATTTGATACAAGTTTGTAGGACAACCCCTTGCTGGTTATGCAGTAGCGAAGAAGTTTTAAATACCTTTAAAAAGAAACTTGGAATCAATATAGGTGAGACTACCAAAGATAATCTGTTTACTTTAAAAGAAGTTGAATGCCTTGGTGCGTGCGTTAATGCTCCTGTTGTGCAGATCAATGACAATTTTTATGAAAATCTTACTCCCGAAAAAGTAGAAAACATCATAGCAGAGCTTTCAAGCAAATAGATGGAAGGAAAGTTCTCATTTGAAATAACCAAGCAATCAGGTTCTGCAAGGGTTGGCACTATTAAAACTCAAAATGGAAACATAGAAACACCAGCATTTATATTTTGTGCAACCAAAGCTGCAATTAAAGCTGCGGATATTGAGAGAATCAGTGAAGCAGGTACTCAAATAATACTTTCCAACACCTATCACCTCATGCTCCAACCGGGAGAGGATACCGTGGCAAAACTTGGTGGTTTGCACAAGATGATGGGATGGAATGGACCGATGCTAACTGATTCTGGTGGATACCAGATATTTAGCCTGGGACACGGATCAG
>JAITFM010000129.1 GCA_031281335.1 Rickettsiales bacterium
CCTTTCATGATGATATTAAAGGTATACGCACCGGTAGAGCCAGTGCATCATTACTTGATGGCATAGTTGTAAATATCTATGGCGGACATCAAAAACTGAATCAAGTTGCCGGTGTTTCAGTTACGGACAATAAAACATTATCAATTAAAGTTTGGGACATTAGCGTTATAGGTGAAGTAAAAAATGCTATATTGAATGCCAATCTAAATTTAAATCCTGTCGTCGAAGGTAATACTATACGTATAACCCTTCCAGATCTAACGCAAGAAATTCGTGAAAGATTAGTGAAACTACTGCACCAGTTTGCTGAAAATGCGCGAGTTGCCATTAGAAATATACGTAGAGATATCATGGAAGAAATAGAGAAAATGCAGGAAAGTAAAGAAATCTCAGAAGATGATCTTCATAGTGCTAAAAAGGAAATACAGAACATTACTGATGATAATATCAAAAAGATTGATAGCGAATTATCTATTAAAGAAAAAGATATACTGAATCACTAAGTTGATATGAAAGAAGCCTTCAATAGTAAAAAAAAACGAATTACATGCAAGGGTATCATCCGAGTAGCTGACACGCAACTGTACGAACATTTGTCCGCGGAGGCAGTGTGTTAGCTGTTTTTGCCTCAAAAACAAAGGTGTCATCCCAGTGCTTGACACTGGGATCCAGCTTTTCATACAATCTCGTCAAAGACGTTTGTTTTAGCATAAAACAGCTATTTTTATGCTTATTAGCTCAGTGTGTTCACTTGCAATCAAATTTCTGGATTCCAGTGTCGGAGCACTGGAATGACACCCTCCTGGTAGCACAATGTTCGTATAGCTGTGTGTCAGTTACTTTTATGACATCGGGTGAACTCTAAATGTTGAATCTCGAGTCTCTACCAAAACACTTAGCAATCATTATGGACGGCAATGGTCGGTGGGCAAACAACCAAGGGAGGGTAAAAATTGACGGTTATAGAAAGGGCAGCGAGGTTGCATATGACATTGCTAAGCATTGCACAACCTTAGCCATACCCTATTTGACTTTGTACGCATTTTCCATGGAGAATTGGCTTAGGCCTAAAGAAGAAACTGACCATCTATTTGATTTATTTTACTCTGTTCTAACTGACGAGGATAAAATCAATTTTATTTGCAATTATAATATTAAGTTGAGTTTTATTGGCAATTTAAGTTTGTTACCAAAAAAAATACTTGACCAAATTAGAAAAGCAGAGGAAATGACACATAAGAACAACGGTTTATTACTTACTGTAGCGGTCAGCTACGGAGCAAGGCAAGAAATTATACACGCTATAAGCAATATTATGAAAGAAAATATTGCTCGTATATCAGAAGACGAATTTGAAAAATTCCTATATACTAAAGATTTGCCGAAGTTGGATTTGTTGATTCGCACTGGCGGTGAAAAAAGGTTAAGTAACTTTTTATTATGGCAAGCAGCTTACGCTGAATTGTATTTTTGTGATACTTTGTGGCCTGATTTTTCTTGTCAAGATTTGGGTAAAGCATTAGAAGATTATACGAAAAGAGAAAAAAGATATGGCAGATAATAATTTTGTGATTAGAATACTGTCTTCAATAGTAATATTGCTTATATTCTCTTTTGCTACATATTTCAGTGATTTATCGTTTTACCTATTAATTTTTTCGATAGCAGTTTTATCTTCTTTTGAATGGTATAACCTAACTCAGGGGAACAGAATCTTATATGTTTTCGCATTACTATTGATTGCGCTACCAAATGCCTCATTGATATATCTATACAACCTGCCACAGGGAAAATATACATTAGTATGGCTCATCTTAACCATTTGGAGCATTGATATTACTGCCTACCTATTTGGTAAGAATTTTGGTGGAGCTAAAATTTGTCCAATTATTAGCCCTGGAAAAACTTGGTCGGGACTTCTTGGTGCAATCCTAGCCGGAATAGTGTGTACAATTTTCGGATCAATATTTTTAGGTTTATTTTCAGTTTTTTATTCTCCAATAGTTGGCCTCGCAATTGCTATTTTAGCACAACTTGGCGATTTTACTGAATCACTCATTAAAAGAGTTTACAATGTTAAAGATAGTGGAAGTATGATACCTGGACATGGAGGAGTACTCGATCGTATGGACAGTTTCATTTTCACTGCTCCCCTTATTGCTATTTATATAAGTTAGCTAACTAAAAAGAATGAAGTACTATTTCATCCATGGGTTCTCTTCTTTTCATTAACTGCTTTCACAATGCACCCTGCAACAGATTTAGATTCTTCGTTGGATTTAAATTTTTCAGATTCTTCAGACTCTTCAAATTTAAATTCTTCATTCATTAGCTTATTACAGTAAGGACAGAAAGTTTCGCTTCCTTCTTTATACAAGTATATTAATGGATGACCAGAACCATCATCGTTCTCATCACCACGACAACAAACTATTATATCATTATCCCTCACTGTCATATTGCTCCTTTAGTTTATAATGCTTTATGTATTGAATATACATGTTTGGGAATAGAAAATAAACATTATTCTTCACTTCTTATCCTGCTTAGATTAATCAATTCCTTCTGAACGCCCTCTGGCACAAATTTGCTAACACTTTCCCCTAACCTTGCTATTTCTTTTACAAAACTTGATGAAATAAATTGGGTATCCTCAGAAGCAGGAAGAAATATGGTTTCAATTTCAGGAAGAAGTTTATAATTTACCCAACTCATTTGAAACTCATAATCAAAATCCGATACTGCTCTGAGTCCTCTAATAATGACAGAGGCATTCTGCTCTTTAGCAAACTTCATTAACAGCCCATTAAAAGATACAACATCTGCGCCAATTCCTAGCCTTTTAATTTCATTTTTAGCCATGCTTGTGCGCAACTTTACGTCAAAGGCAGTGTACTTATTAACATTTTCTGCAACACCGATTATTAATTTATCAACCAGTTTACATGCTCTTCTTATTATGTCAATATGCCCAAAGGTTATAGGGTCAAATGTTCCGGGGTAAATTCCTATTCTGTTATTAATGTTCATCCTTTACTTTTATATAAATTACTTTAAAAACTTTTGATAGACATAATAACATTTTTTATCTAAAAATGAAAGCATATGGTTGGCCTGATAGCTCAGTTGGTAGAGCAAAGGACTGAAAATCCTTGTGTCGCTGGTTCGATTCCTGCTCAGGCCACTTTTTCTTTCTTAATAAAATTACCTTCTTATTGCAAAATACTCTATTATGTGTTATGATATTTATATGAATATTAGTGTAGTAAATTATGTTGTATAGATATTATAATAAAGTATTTAATATCTTATTAAGCGTAATTCTGTTATTCAGCAGCATTACTTATGCAGGCACTAGTGAAAATTTGCATTCAATAAATGGTGACATAGTTGTTGGTTTATTGAAAACAGAAGAAGAAACACATCCACATGAGGTTGGCTTATCTCAAAATATCTACGAGATGTTTAATAATTGGGGAGTCAAAATCGTACTAATTGATTATAATAAGATAATTAGCCTTAAAAAAATTCAGGCAGAGTCACTTAATCTTGCAAAACAAGATGAAATATTGGCAAGGAAGCTGACGTTAGACAGAATAAAAGTTGAAGTTGCAAAGTTTATTAAAGAGCACAAAATAAATAGGATATTCATTCCAGGGAATTACTATAATTTACACTCTGAACCTTTTCCTCCTACTCCTTGTCGCCAGCTTGTTACTGAAGCAATTGTGAAAACAGTAGATGATGATCCTGCAATTCATTTACTTGGCATATGTGGCGGGTTACAAGGTATCATGAATGCAAAAGGAATTGAAGTAGTAAGTGTGGCAAATCTTGCAAGTGATGAAGAGAAGCAAAGATCTCAT
>JAITFM010000003.1 GCA_031281335.1 Rickettsiales bacterium
CGTTATCTACTTCGAAGTTGATGCCTTCTTTGTGCAAGTCTTTGACACTTCTACCCATTAAACGTTTTATCGAATAAATTGCATCTGAGCCAACATCGTAGCCGGTTTTCAATATGTTACTTTCATATGAAAGAGCAGAAGGTAGCAGTTCTCTTCCTTGTTCATCTTTAAATATCTCCACATCACCAGCTTTATTCACTATAGCAATTAAAGAATTGGTAGTGCCAAGGTCTATACCAAACACTGTTTCATTTGAATTTGGTTCAGAAATTTGAATTGGCCGCATTTTTCTTCATTTCCTCAAGTGACTTGTGTAAATATTTCAATCTCAAAACCTGCGTACTAGCTTCACCAAAATTCTTTGCAGCAAAAGCATTGATTAGGTTTTGAGTGCAACCCTTTATTTTTTCATCAATCATCCTACTTGCAAATTGTAGATCATCACAGTCTAGCAAATACTCTCTTATTTCCATTGATTCATTTAATATCTCAGAATTTAGATGATCCTTTTGGCTTTTCACACCAAAAAGATCCAGCAAATGCTCGGCACGTTTTAGTGGTGATTTTAGCACTTGATAAGCTTTGTTGATATTTTCCATGTTTTTGGACTGCCTTTCATTTATATCGGTTTTGCTCAGCTGAATATACTTTTTCTCTAGCTCATCAAAACTGATGTTGAAAGCTGGTTCGATTTCAAACAATGTGAAATAGTTGCTAGACATGAAAACTCTCTCCACAACCACATTTTCCTTTCTCATTAGGGTTTTTGAAAACAAAACCAGATGAGAGTTTTTCCTCTACGTAATCCATTTCAGAGCCAAGGATAAACATGACAGATTTTGGATCGATCAATACCTTGACTTTTTGGCCATCACTGCAGTTTTCTTCAATTACCGACTCTAAAGGACGGATATCATATGCATATTCAATATCATATTTTAAACCAGAACATCCCTTTTGTTTAATTAGAACTCTTATTCCTATTGCTTCTTCTGACTTTTCAAGGTTAGTATGCTGTTTTCGATCCAATAAATGCCTTATCCTTTCCACTGCATTTGCAGTTATGGTGATAAGTTTTTTATCTTTCTTTGCAGCATTGACTCCTTGATATTCACTCATAGCTATTTTTGTTTACTTTGGTAATCATGAATAGCAGCTTTTATAGCATCTTCAGCAAGCACTGAGCAGTGTATCTTCACTGGGGGCAAAGACAATTCTTCCACTATTTGCGTGTTTTTTATTTTTGTTACATCCTCAATAGTTTTTCCTTTGATCATCTCTGTGAGCAAAGAGCTCGAAGCGATAGCAGAACCACAGCCAAAAGTTTTAAATTTTGCATCTTCAATAACGCCTTTGTCATTGACTTTTATTTGCAATTTCATCACATCGCCGCATGATGGTGCACCTACCAAGCCAGTGCCAACATTTGGATCATTTTTATCCAGAGAACCAACATTCCTTGGATTTTCGTAATGATCTAAAATTTTCTCATTATAACTCATAGAATTACCCGTAAACCACTGCTCTACATTATAACACATTTAGGTTAAAAACTAAAGTGAAAACACTAGTTTTTTGAAAATTTTACTTACAAAATGTGACAAAAGTGAGTGTATTTAACTTTACAAATACACGTAGTGCATGTCATCCTTTACATTGCAACTTTAAAAGGAGTATTTGCTTGAGTTTGTTTAGTAATCTTTATAAAGGCCTGTTGAAGACTTCTTCGCGCTTTAGCGATGGAGTAAAGAGTATTTTTTCTGGCAAAAAAAAATTAGACCAGTCGCTTTTAGATGAGCTGGAAGAGTTGCTAATTAGCATGGACATTGGTCATAAAACTTCTAAGCTGATTATCGATAGGCTCACAAGCATCAAATTTGACAAGGAAGTTGAGCATAACATTATCACGCAGCAGTTAATGAGCGAAATAGAATCGATATTGAACCCTGCTGTGCAACCGCTAATTTTAAACAAAAAACCACATATAATAATGGTATGCGGAGTGAATGGTAATGGTAAAACCACAACTATAGGTAAACTTGCATATAAATATAAGGAAATGGGAAAATCCGTTATGCTTGTTGCGTGCGACACATTTAGAGCTGCTGCTAGTGAACAGTTGAATATTTGGGCAGAGCGTTCTAGTTGCTCCATTGTTACTGGAGAGTACAGTAGCGATTCTGCAAGTGTGGCATATAGAGCTGTAAGTCAAGCTATAAAAGACAACGTTGATGTTGTTTTGATTGATACAGCAGGCAGGCTACAAAATAACGTGAACCTTATGGAGGAGTTATCAAAAATATATAGAACAATAAAGAAATTGGATGATACTGCTCCTCATGATGTTATTTTAGTTCTCGATGCAACCACCGGCCAAAATGCTTATAGCCAACTAGAGGCGTTTAGCAAGATGGTGAATGTTACTGGGCTAATTGTAACAAAGCTAGATGGCACTGCTAAGGGCGGAGTAGTGATTGGCCTTGCAGAAGCTTATAAGGTAAAGCTGCATGCTATAGGAATTGGCGAGGGTATAGAGGATCTTAAGGAGTTTACTAGTAAAGAATTTGCTGAAGCACTATTTAACTGTGATTGAAGATTTCTTTCAACTCCTTTATATGACCAAGCTTAATTATTTCAATATCGTAGGAAAAGTAATTGCCATTTTTAGGCATAATTGCTTTTTTAAACCCCAGTTTTTTTGCTTATTTGAGCCTCAGGACAGCAAGTGAGATGTTTCTAATCTCTACTGAAATTGAAAATTCGACACAA
>JAITFM010000007.1 GCA_031281335.1 Rickettsiales bacterium
ATTGCCAGAAAGTTCTGCAGCCATCCCTGGTAGGATATGTAAAAAGTGATAAAACAGAAACAATATTAGAGCCAATTTTAGTAATTCACCGATCGGAGAACTGCCAAATTCCATGTATGTAAAGCTAAATAGACCAAGTATGCTGCTTTTCTTAAAGCTGTAATTCTGCATCATACATGCAAGAGTATCTTCATTTTTATCACACTCACCGCTTTTCAGTTTGAACCACTGTTTTTTGTGACCACCTGAGGGTTCTACTTGTTTCTCTTCATATGGCTTATCCGGTTCAAAATTCAAATTTTTAAAATAGATTTTATCACATGCTATGAACATAAAGGACAAAAACGCAAAAAGCATAACAGGGTATAGGCTCTAGGTAATCAACTCCCTTATCCACCCATCAAAGTATCCCTTAGTGTGTTGGAATAAAACCATAGGGATGAACAGAGGTGACAAGATGATTATTACACTCAGAGCAACTAAAGATAAAATAAATACGTAGCATATCCACAAAATAACCATCATCATCATAATAGCCATGAATATAGCAACAATAGCTATTAAAATCTGCCCACTGGCGAAAATGATACCGATTATGGAGCCTGCTGCTAACAAAACAGGAGCAGCACCTAGTAAAACAGCCAATATCCCTACACTTCCAGTACCAATTTTGCCACCGATTCCATCTAAAGGCGCTCCTAGGTAAAATAGAATTCTACAATCAAGCCTGTCCCAAGGTGCAAGATAACTGTAAGATATCTTTTTTCCATTACGTGTGTATTCATAATCTGTACCTGCATTATAATTACATATACCTTTGCTTTCAGATGAAGCTTTGAGCACTATCTCTGACAGACCATTTGAAAGTTTTGTTAGTTCCCCATAATAATGAGACATAGTATTGCCTGTTGTGAAGTAAATCACTAAGGAAAATTTAATGATCAACATGTACATTTCTTGAGGACTGCAAACACCACCAGACATGGCTTTTATAGAAAATAGTATCAAAGCCAGAACTAAAACGGCAGTTACGGTGTTTTTCAGCTTTTTTTGTGCCACAGACAAGAAACTACCCTTCTTATTTCCACGCTCGTCTTTCAGTTGGTTGCCGCTTGAATCACGACCAGCCACTAAATTATCCAACGATTCCTTAATGCATTGCACTATCATAGAAGTTATGGGAACAGGAGCCAATGACTTGCTTCCCGCTTGATTGTAGCAAGCCTCAGAGACATACTGGCTAAAACAACCGGCATTATCATAACCTACAAAAATTTCTCCCTTTCCTTCCCTTTCCTTTATCAGAGTTTTGTGATCTTTATTTTCATTTCCACGCTCTTTGAGAAGATCCTTAAGAGTATTTCTATCCGTGACAACTGTGTCGCCATCCTTGGTTTTAAATTTCATCTTAGACTCCTCGCACATAGGAGCAATTGGGTCAGGTGGCAATTCTGTGCATCCCATATCAACCCCCTGTGGCCAAGGAGTCATTTTAATACCAAGTGTACTAACACTTTCTAACTCCACACACAATCTGCCCATTTTTCTTACTGCCTTGAATGTTGATCCATGTATGGTTTCGCTTTGTCCTGCTTTAAGAACTTTGCACTCTAGGTCGCCATCAACCTTTGGAGACCATGCTCCATCTACATATCCAGTGTCTTTTTCCCTAACATCAAAATCTATGTATCCAGGTTTCTCCCTAGAATCAAAGTCATTCGTTTTAAAAAGGTTGCCAAATGTTAAAGGATTTCGATGACATATTTCTATATACTCGCTATATTGTGCGCCATTTTTTGGCCAGTAATAGTTTTCTCTATTGACATTAACAACATTCCAATTAGTAAAGTTTAAAATCTCTTTTTCTGTCTGTTTTCCATCTTTTCCTGATTTTCCTTGTAGTGCAGAAAAATATTCATCCTCAGTTTGATAATTTTTATCCGTGTAATCACTATAACTTGTGTTTTCTAGTTTGAAGTTTTTATGTTTTCCCTCGTGATCGCGTGCAACTGGATGCCTAACAAAACTATGTTGACAAACAACAAGCCCTCCTATAGCTTTCCAGACCCCAACAACTGCAGCTATCATTCCAACGACGACAAGAAGGGTAAACAAACCAGCAGAAGAAACGATCAAAACAATGCCAGTAAATATTGCGCCAACAGCAATCGCTATTCCTGCAAGTGCTGCAGCCGTCTTAAACGCTCCACAATCAGGGTTAGAGGCGCGACTGAAGCTGCCAGTAGAATTAAACCTACTAACGAATTCCGTCTTTTCAGTACCACTTACCTCATCTGCAAACACTGGATATGAGAGTAAAAAATCGATATTTAATAAAAATATCGCAATTAATAGCAATAACAGCTTAGTCTTAAACATTTTTTACCTTCTGACAGAATATAGGCAACCATACTTTTGGGTCGTCTCCGACCTCTTTTAGTATATCATGTAACAATAGAACACTTTCTGCACGTCCGGATAACACGTTGACTATATCATCTAAGCCTTTTAAGTCTATTCTAGCCACAACAGCATTGACTCCTTGCTTTACCAAAAAAAATCTAGTGCTTGGATCTGTGTGTTTAATTAGTATGTACTCACGTTCAGTTAACATAAAAACATCCCGATAGACACTAGTAGCTTTCAGATTTGGCAAAAAAATCTGTGTTGCTGTTTGTTGTACAAGCGTATCACTAATAGCACTTTTACTTGCATCTTCAACACTCTGAGTAGCGAAAATCACAAAAGCATTTAATTTCCTCAGCACTTTTAACCAGTCTTTTATCTTAGGTGCAAAAACTGGATTATCTATTAACGCCCATGCCTCATCAAGAACAATAATAGATGGAGTGCCATCAAGAGATATACTAATCCTATGAAACAAATAAATCAAGACCGGTCCAAGAGCAACAGGATCTTTGAGCAAGTTAGCCATTTCAAAGCCAAATACCCTTGCTTTCGAAAAATCTAACAAGTCTTCTTTATTGTCAAATACTGCAGCATGAGAACCATCACCATGCCACATAGATATTGCTCCAGCTAGAGTATCAGGGCCCGAAAGTCCTAAAAATGGCACGAGATTTCTTAAAAATCTGTCTTCTTTTCTCAATTTAAAATTTCCTTCAATTGCATCATTAATTCGTGCAATATCCTCTGAAGTGAATTTATCATTGTATACCGAGATTAAAGATTTTATCCACTCCATTAAAAATGTTCTATTATCAGGGGTATCGTCAAGTTGTAGAGGATTAAAATTTGTTTTAGTTCTGGGTTCTATTATAGTGTAGATGCCACCAAGTGCTCTCAAAAAAATCTCTGCACCGCGATCTTTATCAAAAAAGAATATTCTTGGAGAAAATTTCATTGCTTGAGCACATAAGAAATTCATTAAAACTGTTTTACCAGCACCAGTTGGCCCAATTATCATAGTGTGTCCAACATCCCTTATATGAAAGTTGAAGAAAAATGGGGTGCCAGATGTTGTGTCAAAAACTGTAACAGCATCTCCCCAGTGGTTATCGAATTTTTTACCAATAGGATAGTTATGTTGAGATGCAAAACCGGCCAAGTTAAGACTACTTATTGTACCTTTTCTTACTATATAATCGAAATTACCAGGAATTTGTGCCCAAAATGCTGGTTCAAGATTAACTCTCTCACGTATAGGGTAAACACCGCAATTAGAAAGCTCTGATTCTACCAACGACAAAGCATTATCCAATGATTTAGGGCTTTTCTCTATACATAGGATAGTTAAGTGATGTTCACCAAACGCAATCTTACCGCTCATTGCATCATCAAGTGCATGAGAGATTTCTGCTATTTGAGAAATAGCTTTATCTGCAGATTGTATCATCCGATTTTGCTGTATCTGCATTTTTGCAATTGCCATTTGCCTATTTGTAAATTGGAAAGACTGTGTGATGATAAATTCATAAGGAAGTTGTAAAAAAGAATCGAGCATACCTGCAGAAGTATTATTTCCATACTCTTTGATACTAACTATTCCAGCGTATTTACTTTCATTATGAGTCACAACCTGTATCATCTTACGGCCAAAAAATAACCTATGTACCGGTAAGTATCTTGATATTTCAGTTTTTAGCGGAAGGAGTGTATTTGTAACAAAGCCACAATTTACAATCCTAGATAGAAATTCCATTATTTCACAGAATAGGCCGTTTGGGGTTTCTTTTACTTCAAGGATTTTAGGTGAGTAATTCCTAAGGCTCGTTACCACACGGTTTGTTGTCTCCTCTAAGTCTTCATAAGTAGCGCGCATATCGCTTTCCCAAGCATGTTTTGAGGTCACATGTCCGAATTTCTTTAGTAGGTGCGATAAAAATTCTACTCCTTTTGTATCTGCCCTACGAATAATTGTAATGTATAAGTCATTAATAAACGATTGCCTTGTTGCGTGTTTTTCTCTCCATTTTAGATTTACGTGGTTAGCAAAAAAGTTCGGCAAATTCTGACTTGCAAACTCATCGGAAAAAATGTTTTTCTTACGCCTAATTGTGTGGAAATATAAACTAAATGCCGGGGATGAAATGCTTCTTAGCATCTGATTCCTGATCTTGTTTTGTATTACCAAATCTTCATCATCAGCTGTTTCAAATGCGAAGCCATTTAATTTGATAAACTTCACTAACCAGTTTTGCTTTGTTATTAAGGTTGTGCTGTTCCAGTAACAAGAATACGGTATAAACTCTGCAGCGTGAACCTCCCTGCCCAGAATAGATTTATTCTTCGATTGAATAGCTCTAAATCTCAGCATCGCATAATTTCAAGCAACATCGTAAGAATTGGCTCCGTGATAAAAACAATTTAAACACTTGGAGCATTTTCCTAATTTTACCATAAATAATTCAATAAACAATGGTTCTTTCGCAGAAGCTGTATAACCAAGTCCGTGTATCCCAAGTAACATCAAGAAAGTTCTAAGATCATTTGAATTAATGAAAATTAGCATGCAAGTTAGAACGTTTAATATTGCAAACATATAACTCACACCAAAAAGCATTGCAGGTCTTGTAAGACCTTTAAACAATTGATCTGTTTGTATATTACCTGTAGACATATCCTTGCCCTTCTAATTAATAGCTCTAACACTAATACTACATCATTAATTAAAAATCCATTGAAATGAGTAGCACTTTAGGTAAGATAAGTAATTTAGCACTACTGATGATGAGTTGGCCGTTTCAAGAAGCAGAAAAAATATTACAAGAGTTTCCTAACAAAAAAGAGATAATATTTGAGACTGGCTATGGACCTTCAGGTTTGCCGCATATTGGTACTTTTGGAGAAGTTTTTCGCACTACAGTTGTTGCAAATGCACTAAAGAAAATAGCTCCTAGTATAAGAATCAAAATCATTGCAGTATCCGATGATATGGATGGTTTGCGAAAAATACCAGACAATGTGCCAAATCAAGAGATGCTAAGGGAACACTTAAACAAGCCACTAACCATGATACCTGACCCATTTGGCACTCATGAGAGTTATGGTCATCACATGAATTCATTGCTGTGTAAGTTCCTTGATTTATTTGAGTTTGAATACGAGTTTAGAAGTGCTACAGAGTGCTATAAATCTGGTGTTTACGATGAAAAGCTCTTACTTTTGCTGAAAAATTACGATAAAGTGATGGATGTAATGCTTCCATCGTTCCGAGAAGAAAGACAGCAGACCTATAGTCCATTCTTGCCGGTATGTCCAAAAACTTCCCAAGTGCTACAAGTTCCAGTGATTGAAAGGAATACAGACAAAGGAACAATCACATACGAAGATGCAAGTGGAGAAAAAATAGAAGTTCCAGTGACAAAAGGAAGATGCAAGTTGCAATGGAAGCCAGACTGGGGAATGAGATGGGCCGCATTTGGAGTTAATTACGAAGCTCATGGAAAAGATTTGACTCCATCTGCTGTGCTTTCAAGTCAAATATGCAAAATACTTGGAGAAAAGCCACCACTGCTATTTTGCTACGAATTTTTCCTTGATAAAGAAGGAAAGAAGATATCGAAATCAAAAGGAAATGGTATTTCAATTGAAGAATGGCTTACTTACGCACCGACAGAGAGCTTGGCGTTATACATTTTTCAGAGTCCAAAAAAGGCTAAACGTTTATATTTTGATGTTATACCAAAATCAACTGATGAATATTTGGAGTTTGTTAAGCGTTACAATGAGAGTGAAGAAAAGGATGTAAACAGTCCTGTATGGCACATTCACCAAGGTAGAGTTCCAAATGTAGAAACTTCAGGCATAAATTTCTCATTGCTTTTAAACCTAGCAGCAGCCTGTAACGCTGAAAATAAAGAGATTCTTTGGGGTTTTATATCCACTTATGCACCGAACGTTACACCAGAAAACAACAAAATGCTCGATAGGCTTTCAGATTTCGCAGTTAGGTATTATCATGACTTTATCAAGCCAGCGAAAGCGTATAAGGCTCCAAATGAAAAAGAGAAAGAAACATTGCTAGATTTAAAGAATACCCTGCATTCCCTGTCTATTACCGCTACTGCTGAGGAGATTCAATCCCAGATCTTTTCCATTGGAAAAAGGCACAATTACAGCAACTTGCGCGATTGGTTTCAGCTGCTGTATGAAACGCTGCTTGGCCAAAAAACCGGGCCAAGAATGGGGTCTTTTGTAAAGCTTTATGGAATAGATAATACTATCTCTCTTATAGAAAGTGCTATTGAACGTACACTTTAGCCTGAGCTCTCTAGTTTTAAATTAGGTACAGAAATTACTTGACAACTTTTGCCGTTACCCTTAACCATAGTACTGAAGCTATTTGTTTAACTTCCCAATCTGTACAGGTTAAAATGACAAGAAAACTTGTATTTGGCGTACTATTTTTTTATTTTTCGCACTATGTGCACTGCATGTCTTTTTAAAACTTCTGGTTTTTACCCATACAAGCTGAAACGCGCTTATAAGTCGTTTAAGACATCACCCAACGCCGGATTTTAAAATAGAGAGTGGAATAA
>JAITFM010000078.1 GCA_031281335.1 Rickettsiales bacterium
AGCAATGTGGTGAGTAATAATAATTTAGTTCATGATATTACAATATATAAAAAGAATAATGATCTAATAAAATTTAAAAATAAGAGTTATACAGGACATAGAAACATACCAAATTTTACCTATAAAAAATTAAAATTGGCAAATGAAAGAGTATTATTCAACATTTGCCTCTCCTCGTTTATAACTGTTGGTTCTATATATCCGCTTGCTAAGTACTTACAACTAGGATCAGAAGGGTTTATTAAGTTTTTTAGCTTCAGTAGTGAAAAAGAAGAACTCACAATCTCCAAATTCTTTTCCAATGCCCATAATAGAGAACTAATCATAGTTGCTGCAGTTTTGACTGTACTTGCAGCATCCCTAGTGTTCATACTTGCGTACTATCATAATAAGAAAACACACATAGAACCACTAAAATTCGATATACTTGTTAAAGGTAATATCAAAGAAAGAAATAATCGATATCTCGAAGAAGTAAAAGGCAAATGTAAAGAAATAAGTACAGAAATAGAGACCGTTGTTGTTAGGCATTATAATGACTCTGGCGAGGGAAAGAAAATAACTGTTTTGGCACTATAAAATGTGCGATAAAGATGAATTAGACGAATTTTGCACTTGCCAAAACCTTGCCATTTGGATATTTCTAAATAAGAGAAATTATTCTATTCAATGTGAAAAGAGCTTTAATATTCACATTTCTAATAGCAGCTGTATTAATAGTCGTTACTTATTTGTACAAGAACAACGAAACTGATAATTCACAAGTGGTGAATGTTTATTCATCACGCAAGGAGGAATTAGTACGTACTTTATTTGATGAATTTACAAAAAACACGGGTATTAAAGTACGTTATATCATTGATGATTATTCTCAGTTGCTCTCACGCATGGAAAATGGTGGTGAAGCTGACTTATTTTTGACTGCAGATGCAGTGAATTTGATTTTAGCAAAAAAAAGAGACCTTCTGTCCCAAGTAGACTCAGAGGTTTTAAAAAATGCTATACCTGCAAAATTTAGAGATAATGAAGATTATTGGTTTGGCCTCACAAAAAGAACTAGAATATTGGTTTATAATAAAGAATCAGTAGACCCTAAAGATTTAAGTACTTATGAAGATTTAGCAAATGAAAAGTGGAAAGGAAAAATATTAGTGCGTTCTTCCACAAGTCCATATAACCGATCATTGATTGCTTTTATGATTGCAAACGAAGGTTTTGAAAAGGCAAAAGAATGGGTCTGTGGAATTGTGAGCAATATGGTAAGAAAGCCAAGTGGTGGTGATACTGACCAAATCCACGCTGTAGCTGCTGGTGAAGGAGATGTTGCAATAGTAAATAGCTATTATTTTGCAAGGATTCTTTCGTCAGGACATGGAAATAAAAGGAATATTGTAGACAAGCTAGGGGTTTTCTTTCCTAATCAAAATGATAATGGTGTAATGGTGAATATTAGTGGGGCAGCGGTAACAAGAAACGCAAAAAACAGAAAAAATGCTATAATTTTGCTGGAATTTTTAGTAAGTAAACATGCCCAAGAGTTGTATACTAAAAAAAATCAGGAATATCCTATTGTTTAAAATGTTGAAACTTCTGACATATTAAAATCTTGGGGGAATTACTCACAAAGTGACTTGTCCCTCGGCAAACTTGAAGAACACCTGCTCGAAGCTGTTATGATAGCTGATGAGTGTAAGTGGAAATAATCCGCATATATCCCAGTGCTATCAAGCACTGGGATATATGCGGATTATTTGCCTGTTCCTGCGCTTTGCTTTTGGTTTGCTGAGTTTTCTCTTCTTTGCAACTCAGCTTCAACTTTGCCGCCTTTAGCTGGCTGTTCTGCACCAACTTCCTTCTCATCACCTCCTAACTTCCCCCCAGAAAAGTAGGCAGGATTGTTAAAGCTATGTGTCAGCTTGTCTTCTTTTTCAACTTCTTTCCCAGAGCTTTTCATCTTATCTACCGCCCATTTTCCTGCAGCACTCAGTACATCATAACCTGCATCTAGTATCTTTTCCGCTCCTTGAATGAGCTTACCACCTGATATACCATCAACAACCATAAGGCCTACAGCAATTATACCACCAATTGGTCCTCCAAGCAGAAAACCAACTGCAATAGTACTAATCCTTATCACAATAGTGCCAGCTTTAGATAAGAGTTTCTCTAAACGACCTGGCTTTGCATTCTCTTTGCTGCTTTTTTCATCTTCAATTCTATTATTCTTCCTATAATTACCATATGCTAAAGTTCCAATAACTGTACCAGCAACAGGACCAACAATTGGAATAGCAAAAGCAGCAACTGTGAGTGCCGTTCTCCACGGCATGTAATCTAGTATTTTGCTTCCCAGACTAGTTTTCTCATCTTTCTTTTCAGTTTTCGCAACCATTTCCAACCCCACTTACTATTAACATACTAACCATAATAAAACCAGAGTACTAATTATCAATTAATACCAGTTTTTGTTTTAATGCAATGCCTATTTAGGTTTAGCTTAAATAATTGTCGTGGAGGGGACTTATTGAAAAAAGGTAATAAGGAGGTAGAATGAGTTGAATGGCAATTGTACAATAAAAAAAATTATGAGCAATAGAAGGAATCTGCTAAGCGTACAGGATCTCACAATCGATGATGTAGAAAATATAATTAAGTTAGCTGGTCAATACCTGAAAAATGAAGCTGCAAATGGGCATATCTTAGAAAACAAGACAATAATAAATCTATTTTTTGAAGATTCAACGCGCACGCTTGCCTCTTTTGAAATAGCGGCAAAAAGTCTTGGAGCAAATGTTGTAACTCTGCCGATAAAATCTTCTTCTATTAATAAAGGAGAAAATTTGAAAGACATGTTGAAAACGTTAAATGCAATGAATCCTGACTACATAGTAATCAGGCAAAAAAACAGCGGTATTTTGAATATGTTGGCCGAGCACGTTAGCTGCTCGCTAATCAATGCAGGTGAGGGAAGCAGTGAACATCCAACTCAAGCCCTTGCGGACTATTTTGTAATCAGTAGTCATAAAAAGCAAATAAAGGATCTCAAAATTGTAATATGCGGAGATATTTTGCACAGCAGAGTTGCAAGATCGAATATAAGATTACTAAAAATGTTTGGAGCAAAAATATGCTTGGTTGCACCACCAACTTTGATTTGTAGACATTTTCCTGAGGTAGATTCAGTCCATTATTCATTAGTTGAAGGCATAAAGGATGCAGATGTAATTATGCTTTTGAGGTTGCAGAGAGAGCGCATGAATAATAGTTGTTTTGTTCCTTCAGAGAGAGAATATTTTCATTTGTATGGGCTTGATTCACGAAAGTTATCATGCGCAAAACCAAGAGCGATTGTTATGCATCCAGGACCAATAAACAGAGGGATTGAAATCAGCAGTGATATAACAGATTGTGTTATTTTACAGCAGGTAAAATTCGGATTGGCAATACGCAAGGCAGTGCTACATTATTATAGTTCTTGCTAATATCAAAAAAATGTGTAATTCTGCAACAATTTATACTTAGTTTAGTATAATAACCTCACACACATGAGGGCTGCTTTTTTAATGCAGCAGCCCTTTATGTGTATTAACCCATGTTGAACAAGGTGTGATCGTGATAAGCGTAATCGCTTGTACAGTTAAATATTTCTCCTAAACCATTCTCTAGATAAACATTATATTCATTATGTTGATCTGAAAATAGAGTGCTATCTTGCGTTTCTAAACTGACACTTGTGTCTGACAGCAACTCATAGTTTAAGTTATCTATTTTTGTAATACTACTTATTACCTTGCCCTCTTTATTAGATATAGCTAAGTCATAATGATCGCCATCTTTCATTATCTTGATGGACACCTTATCTTCAGGCAACGCTATACATTTCTTCGTATCGCTATCGCGAATTACGAATTTGCCATCTTGAAAGTAATACCTGTCCTCCGGCAGAGCACCAATCTTGTATCCTGATGTGTGCAGTTTGTTCCAAAACTCCCACACAGATTGCTTTTCTGCTCCTTCGGCTTTGTCATACAAGGCTTTTATGTCATAATAATCTATGGTTACATTTGCCTTGTGCTTTCCTTCCGAGGCTTGATCAGAGCTCTTTTCTATTTTCAAGATTGTGTCTTTCAACACTACCTGCTCCCGCTCTCCTTCTAATGAAGCTGACCTTTTCGTTCTTGTTAAACTTTGTGGCTGATAAGACTGCATTTCATCATTGTCGTTTGATGCAGTACTTCCTTCAGCAGCTTGAGCAACAGCATTAATAGTACTATAATCCACGTGTGGCGCATCGACTTCTGTCTCAGTTTTGCTTACACTTGCCTGTTCTTTTGAACTTTCGGTTTGTTTCTCTCTTGTAAATATTCTCTGATAATCGGTGTAGCCTTTATCAGTATCACCGATATCACCACTACCTTGGTCGAAAGTTATTTTTCTACTTCCATTTCCCATATCCTCAATTTCAACCTGAGGAGAAACAGATGCCAGGAAATCGCTATAACTGTAGTTGTAGTCAACAGAAAAGAATATTTCTCCTTTGAAATTATGGAAGTTATTAGATAACATTCCAATCTCTTCACCAGTATCATTATCAAATAGTTTTACCTTAGTGAAATATGTTTGACCGTTTATTCTAAGTATTTCACCTTTGGAGTTTTTTTGTATATGGTAATCGTTTGGATCGTACTTAATAGCAAAAAGCTTACCAGTGTTGTATTTATCAAAATTTACAAGGCCTATATTAACATGTTTATGAGAATAATCTCTCTTTTCATATTCGTGTGCAAATATTGGGTCAATATATTTGTATTCGTCTGGTATATCATTGCCTCGAGCGTCATACTTACATTCATTACCACGCTCATCAGCTGGCACCAATTTATATCCGCCATCCTTCGGTACTAATTTTAGATGAGTAATACTTTTTGGTAGTTGAAATCTTACGTTTGCTCCATGGTCATGAATAAATAGGTCGCCTTTCTCACTAATATAGAAACCCATATTTTTGAATTCATATAAGTGCTCGCCCTTCTGCTTCACGACAGCTTCATATACATCGTCGTCTGTCCTATCGGTTCCCTTATTATCCAATAATTTTCCTTTTTCCACAATTACTCCGCTCTTTCTCTGTTCATCAGAATATTGAGCGTGCTTTGAATCCTTATGATTCAAAATCTTAGTATCTTTGAGAAGTAGAGAATCATCTAAATCTCTTTGAATATGTCTAACGCTGTGGCTTAACAATTCATTCTCATGTAAATGAGCTTCATTAAAGTATTCATCACGTTCAACTGTTCTGCCATCTATTAGAGAAGCTTTATTGACCATTTTTGTAACCGCAATATAAGCACCGCCTTCATATCGAGTATTCAAGTTGTGCAATATATCTTCAAAGAAAAAAGTTTCTTTAGTTTGGCCTTCAACTTGCTTAAAGAATCCTGATTCACTCGATAATTCTCCAAGCTTTGTCTCCCCATCGTATATGGACAATGCACCTGTATTCCCGTGACCAAGAGCTTGTATAGAGAAAATTCTACTTTCCTGCAAATCAATATGATTTGCACTTCTTACTAAGTTTGGATTGATATTGATCATCTCTTCTAACATCTTTTCTACATCGATGTTCTTGATTGCCTTTAATTGTTTTGAACCAGTACTTATCATCTCATCGAGTAAGGAATTTTTCAATCCTTCATATCGAGAGGAAGAAGTAATGGAATTATATTCTTCTAAAAGTTCTTTATAAGAAATCTCTTGCTTATGGTATTTTTCAAGTACCTCAGCGGACTCCTTACGAATCTGCTCATCCAGGTTTTTTAGTTTTTCATCATAAGCGTCCTTTAAATTTTCATCATATTTCGATAGTACTCTGAAAGCCTGGTTTTTATACTCTAGACTGTTTCGATATTCACCACCTTGTTGATCAGAGTAAGTGAGTTTGGTTTGCCCATCA